>NZ_JAQGJL010000052.1 GCF_028290645.1 Devosia sp.
CCGCCACGACGAAGACGATGGCGAGCGGAACGTCCCGCAGCAGATCGGCCCGCGACGTACTGACGATATCGAGGAAGAGGTTGATCGGCAGCGCATAGGTCATCACCATGCGGATGAGGGTCGGAACGTCCTGCAGTCCGAAGTCGTGATGCCGGGCGGCGAAATAGCCCAGCGCCATGGTGGTGATCGCCGGCAGCAGCGCCAGTACGATGGTCTCAAGCATTGCCGCGGCCTCCGGCACGGCCACGGCGCCGGCGAGGCGGGTGCGATAGGGGCGGGGCGCCGGTGCTGGGGCGGAGCGTGTCGACCATCAACTTCTCCTGCTCGCTGGTTTCCTGCGGCGTCGCCCGATCGCCGCCGGCCGGCTCGGCGCGGCTACTGCCTTGACCGCTCGAAAAATAGGCTGGGAAGCCCGCAGCGGCTTCGCCGGGATTGTTACGGTTGAGCTCGTCTTGCGCGATCCGCCGGGCCGCGGTGGCGTCAGATCAGCCGGCGGGCGATGTGGTAGCCGGTCGCCGCAATCGACTCCGTCAGCAGAGGTTCGGAGATGGCGAGGCTGTCGGCCTCGTCGATGGTCGCGAAGTAGCGCCATTCGAACGAGCGGGGTTTTTTGGGGAGGGCGGCCTCGGGACTGGCGAGAAGAAACAGCACCGGTCCACTGCCATCGGCCGTGCCGTCGTCTGTAATGAACACCAAGAGTTGCATCAGGGCACTCCGGCGAGAGATGCCGCAACTGATGCACAACGCGCGGGGGGGCCGGGGGTTTCCGCGCGCCGGTGAAAAGGGTGGGCGAAAGGCGCGCTGGCAGAGGGTGTAGCACGCCCATTTGCCGCCTCGACGGCCAGGCTCGCCCGCCGTCGTCGCGCAATCCCAGCAGCTTTACGAAAAGTTGAAGCCGTTCATCTGAACCAACCGGGGCCCGCGAGATTGGTACCGTACGGTGGGCAATCATAGTGGGAGAAGATCATGAAAACCGGTGGTCTCGCAGCGTTTTGCGCTGCGCTTGTCACTGTTGCCACATTGGGAGCGACGCCAGCTGGTGCGGCGGAGTTCCAGTACGATGGCGCCCAATTGCAGAACGCCCAGTTCAGCTTCGGCATGGGCGGCTACGGCATGGGCGGCTACGGCAGGGACGGCTACGGCATGGGCCGGGATCGGTTTGAACGCCGCGGCGACTCGTATTTCTACAACGGCTATCGCGGTGAGCGGGAGCACCGCCGCGGCTGGCGCAACTTCAATGGCTTCTGGTTCCCGCCGTCGGCCTTCTCGTTCAGCATCTTCCTCGGCGACTACGGCCCGCGGATAAGCTTCTCGGCGCGGCACTTTGCCTGGTGCGAGAGCCGCTACCATTCCTATCGCCGCTGGGACAACTCGTTCATGCCGTACGGCGGGCCGCGCCGCAAATGCCACTCGCCCTGGTACTGATCGTCCACTCGGCCCAGGTCAACGAGAAACCCCGCTTCGGCGGGGTTTTTCGTGGGCAGAATGCCGGAACGGAGGCCGTCTCGCCCTTGGGTGCGCCGGTGCGCTGGTCTAGGCAGCCAACCCCAGCAGGATCGCCAGCGAGGTGACCAATCCGGCGGCAAGGGCGATGTACATGGTGGTCGTCGCGAATCGCTGCATGGGCAAAACGCTACGAAGCCCTCGCTGACAGATCGCTGACAGGCAGCGCTGCCGGCGCCGGAGTGCGAAGATGAAACAGCCAGCGCACCGCGAGGTTCAACTGCCGGGCCTCATGCCCGGTGAGCCGCATGTATTTCGGCAATTGCAGGGCGGCGGCCATGGCCTCCACCTGCCTTCCGAACGGCCCGGCCAGGAGGCCATGGCTGTCATAGACGCCATAGCTCCCATCCGGGCGATCGCGGACCTCCCAACCGTCTACCCAGCAATCCGCATTGTGCGACATCCGGAACCTGCTTTCGTCGCTCACCAATGAGCAATAGCTGGGCCGCACCCACCGGCGGTTCAACCAACCCAAAGGGTGCCCGTCACCTACCGAATTTCACTTGACACTGTACCGGATGGCAGGTTGCCGGCGGGCGGGCAGGCCCAGCCCCCGCATGCGGTCGCGGGGCCGTCGGGAACTGCCACCGGAATTCCCCGCATCAAAGCAAAAAGCCTCCCGCGAGGGAGGCTCTTTCGTTACCATTGGTGCCCTGGAGAAGACTCGAACTTCCACGTCTTTCGACACACGGACCTGAACCGTGCGCGTCTACCAATTCCGCCACCAGGGCAAACCGATGGGCGCCGTTCACTAGGGGAAGGGGCGGGGGCTGTCAACGGGCATTCGGCGCGGGGTAGGGCGCTGCACTCGACACGTCGTGACCCGCACGCTAGAAGCGGCAAAACCCTCTCCACCAGCCTTGCCGCGGAGTTGCCCGAGCCATGGACCTGTCCCCAACCATCGTCACCGTCTTCGGCGGTGCGGGCTTCATCGGCACCCAGCTCGTGCAGCAGCTCGCCCGCCGCGGCTACCGCATCCGCGTCGCGGTGCGCCGGCCCGACCTCGCCGGCCACGTGAGGCCGCTGGGCGCCGTCGGCCAGGTGATGCCGATCCAGGCCAATATCCGCAACCGGGATTCGGTGGAGCGCGCCATTCGCGGCGCTGCGATCGTCATCAACCTGGTCGGCATCGGCAACGAGCGTGGCAAGCAGCGCTTCCGCGCCGTGCACACGCTGGGCGCCAAGAACGTCGCCGAGGCCGCGAGGGCGCTGGGCGTGACGCAGCTGGTGCACGTCTCGGCGCTCGGCGCCGATCCGCAGAGCCCGAGCACCTATGCCCGCTCCAAGGCCTTCGGCGAGACCGAAGTGCTGGTGGCTTACCCGGGCGCGGTCATCATCCGGCCCTCGATCGTCTTCGGTCCGGGCGACGGCTTCTTCAACCGCTACGGCATGCTGGCCCGGCTCCTGCCGGTGCTGCCGGTGATCGGCGGCAAGTCGCGCTTCCAGCCGGTCTATGTCGGCGATGTGGCCGAGGCGATCGCGCGGGCGGCCGAGGGCAAGGTCAGGACCGGCAGGATCTACGAGATCGGCGGCCCCGAGGTCGCGACGCACAAGCAGCTGGTGGCGCGCGTCCTCGCCGATACCGGCCGCAACAACCCGCTGCTGCCGCTGCCCGCGGGGCTGGCCAAGCTCATGGCGCTGCCGCTGGCGATCCTCCCCTCGCCGCTCATCACTGCCGACCAGGTCGATCTGCTGCAGACCGACAACATCGTCTCCGAGCAGGCCCAGCGCGAAAAGCGCACGCTCGCCGCCTTCGACATCACCCCGACGGCGATGGACGCGATCCTTCCGAGCTACCTCTGGCGCTTCATGAAGAACGGCCAGTTCGACCGGCAGACCGCCTGACGTACGAGGGCGACCCCGTCACATTGGCGGCTGCAACCCGATATCCTTGAGGATGTGCGGCGGCAGCGACCGCGGATCCTCGTAGCGGATCGGGCCGACGGTGTCGCGCAGCATGGCATCTATGCGCCGGCGCAGCAGGAACAGCCGCACCCAGTCCACCAGCCCCGAGCTGGGGCCCCGCGAGGCCCGGAGATCGACGTGCTCGCCTGATTCGGCAGCGGCTTCGTGGCTCAGCAGCCATTCCTGAGTGGTCATTTCGCGTCTCCTCACATCTTCACGAAACCACTCTATTCCGCTAACACTGACACCAGCTGTCAGGGTTGCTGGTGTAGGAAAGATTTATGCGTGCAAGCCGCCTCCTCACCATCCTGATGATCCTCCAGACAAGGGGGCGGACCAGTGCCGAAATCCTCGCCGAAGAGCTCGAGGTCTCGGTCCGCACCGTCTATCGCGACATCGATCAGCTGAGCGCTGCGGGCGTGCCGGTCTATGCCGAGACCGGCCGCAATGGCGGCTTTGCCTTGCTCGATGGCTGGAAGACGCGGCTCAACGGCCTCACCGCCCCCGAAGCCCGGGCGCTGTTCTTTTCGGGCCTCCCCGGTCCCGCCGGCGAGCTCGGCCTCGGCGACGAGGCGGCGCAGGCGGAACTGAAGCTCCTTGCGGCGCTCCCCGCCGACTGGCAGGCCGAGGCGCGGCGGATGAGCTCGCGCTTCCATCTCGATCCACGCGGCTGGTTCCAGCCGGGCTACAAGCCCGAGTTCCTCAAGCTCGTCGCCGAGGCGGTGTGGAGCGAAACCCGCATCGCCATCCGCTACGAGAGCTGGAAGGACGTGAAGGACCGGGTGATCGAGCCGCTTGGCCTCGTCCTCAAGGGCGGCGTCTGGTACGTGGTGGCGCAGCGCGACGGCAACATCCGCACCTATCGCCTGTCGCAGATTCAGGCGCTGGGCCCCACCGGCGAGACCTTCACCCGGCCCAAGAATTTCGATCTCCCCGCTCACTGGGTCGAAGCGACCAAGCAGTTCGAGCGCGACATCTACACCGGCACCGCCCGCGTCCGTGCCTCCGACCTCGGCCGCCGCCGGCTGAAGGACCTGAGCGAGACGGTAAAACTCGCGGTTGAATCTGCCGTCCTTGCGCCCGATGCGGAAGGCTGGGCCGAGCTCGAAATCCCGATCGAGGAAATCGGCTGGGCCGCCCGCGAGATGGTCCGCATCGGCGCCGAGATCGAGGTGCTGGCACCGCCCGAACTGCGCGAGCGGGTCGTCGCCGCCGCGCTGAAGCTCGCGACGCTCTACGGCATCACCGGGAGATAACGCCCGCCCTTTGACATCCCCCGCCGCGCTCAGTACCCATCGGGCCCGGGAGGAGTGGCGACATGGTATTTCTGGACGACGATCGGCTGTTCGACGCCGAGCCGAAGGCCCGTGACATCGCCCGGGCGCTCTATGCCGGGATCAAGGACCTGCCGCTGGTCTCGCCGCACGGCCACACCGATCCGCGCTGGTATGCCGAGAACGAGAAGTTTCCCGATCCGGCGCGGCTGCTGATCGTCCCCGACCACTACGTCTTCCGCATGCTGTTCTCGCAGGGCACCCGCCTCGAGGACCTGGGCGTGCCGACCACCGATGGCTCGGCGGTCGAGGCGGACGGCAGGAAGATCTGGCGGCTGTTTGCCAAGAACTACTACCTGTTCCGCGGCACTCCGACCCGCCTCTGGCTCGACCATACCTTCGCGACGCTGTTCGGCGTCACCGAGCGGCTGAGCGAGGCCAATGCCGATGCGATCTACGACCGGATCGCCGGCTTGCTGGAGCGCGACGATTTTCGTCCGCGCGCGCTGTTCGAGCGCTTCAACCTCGAGGTCATCTCCACCACCGACGCGGCGCTCGACGACCTCAGGTGGCACCGGATGATCCGCGACAGTGGCTGGCAGGGCCGGGTGGTCCCCGCCTATCGCCCCGATTCGGTGGTCGATCCCGATTTCCCCGGTTTCGCCGAGAACCTCGACAAGCTCGCCGACATCACCGGCGAAGACAGCGGCCACTGGTCGGGCTATCTTGCCGCCCACCGCAAGCGCCGTGCCTATTTCAAGGAGTTTGGCGCCACCTCCTCCGACCATGGCCATCCCACGGCCGAGACGGCGAACCTCTCGCCAAAGGAGGCGGGGACGCTGTTCGACAGGGTCCGCACCGGCCATGCCGATGCCAGGGAGCGCGGCCAGTTCCGGGCCCAGATGCTCACCGAAATGGCCAAGATGAGCGTCGATGACGGGCTCGTCCTCCAGATCCACCCCGGTGCCTGGCGCAACCATTCGCCCTCGATGCTGCAGCGTTTCGGCCGCGACAAGGGTTTCGATATTCCCACCCGCACCGACTATGTCGCGGGGCTGAAGCCGCTGCTCGACGCGGTCGGCACCGACCCAAATCTCTCGATCATCCTCTTCACCCTTGACGAGAGCGTCTATGCACGCGAACTCGCCCCGCTTGCCGGCGTCTATCCGGCGCTGCGGCTCGGGCCGCCCTGGTGGTTCCACGACAGCCCCGAGGGGATGCGCCGCTTCCGCGAGATGGCGACCGAGACGGCAGGGTTCTACAACACCGTCGGCTTCAACGACGACACCCGCGCCTTCCCCTCGATCCCGGCCCGCCACGACGTCGCCCGCCGCGTCGATTGCGCCTTCCTCGCCCGCCTCGTTACCGAACACCGGCTCGACGAGGACGAGGCGCACGAGGTCGCCCACGACCTGGCCTACAACCTGGTCAAGAAGGCCTACAAGCTATGAGCCCCACCCCGCTTTTCGCCCAGCCCGCCGACGGCAAGCTCACCCGGCTCGACGGCTCCACCCGCCGCGTCATCCTCGATCTGCCCGAGCTGATGCTGGTCGAGTTCACCTTCGAAAAGGGCGGCATCGGCGCGCTCCACTCCCACCCGCACCTGCAGACCAGCTACGTCGCCGAGGGCGTCTTCGAAGTGACCATCGATGGCGTCACCGAGACCATAGCCAAGGGCGGCGCCTATATCGTGCCCTCCGGCCTCGTCCACGGCGTCAAGGCGCTGGAAGCCGGCAAGCTGATCGACAGCTTCACCCCGCGCCGCGAGGATTTTCTTTAAGCGCCAGCGGTTCAGCCGAACCGGCGCGAAGCATCGAGCGCCAGCCCCAGCCCGACGCTGCCGAACGCGTCGGTCTCGACCGCCTTGGCCTCAGGGAACAGTCCGCGCAGCATGCTGGCCACCGCCGGCACGCGGGTCGAGCCGCCGGTAAGGATCAGCGTATCGATCCGGCCCGCCTTGACCCCGGCCGACGCCAGCGTCCTGCCGATCGCGCCGGCGATGGCGGCCGTGGCGCCCTCGAGCGCTGCCTGGAGCTCCTCGATCGCGATGAGCGTGTCGAGCCTCGCATCGCGCGTCACGAACCGGAACTCCGTCTGCGGCGCCTCGCTGAGCGCGATCTTGGCCTCCTCCACCCGGCCAGCCAGCCGGTGGCCCTGCCGGTCCTCGACCAGTGCGATCAGCATCCCGACCAGATCGGGGAACTGCGCCTCCTGGTAGGTCGAGCGCAGCTCCAGCAGCGTCTTCTGGTTGTAGAGCCGGTTGATCCGGTGCCAGGTGGCGAGGTCGTAATAGGGCGCCGAGGGCAGGGGGCGCTTGCCGTCCGCCGTCTCGGTGCCATAGCCCAGTAGCGGCATCACCTTTTTCAGCGACAGCAGCCGGTCGAAGTCGGTGCCGCCGATATGGACGCCGGCGGTGGCGAGAATGTCGGCCTTCCGGTCGGCCGAGCGCGCCCGCTCGGGCGAGACGCGGATCACCGTGAAGTCCGAGGTGCCGCCGCCGATATCGGCGACCAGCCCCAGTTCCTCGCCCGTCACCTGCTGCTCATAGTCGAGCGCCGCGGCGATCGGCTCGAACTGGAACTCGATATGGCGGAAGCCCTGCGCCTTCACCGCGCCTTCGAGTTGCCGCTGCGCCTCGGCGTCGGCGCGGTCGTCGTCATCGACGAAACGCACCGGCCGGCCGCAGACGATATCGGCGATCTCGTGCCCGAGCGTCGCCTCCGACCGGCGCTTCAGTTCGGCGATGAACTTGCCGAGAATATCGGAGAAGGCCAGCGCCTCGCGCTTAACCCTCGTGGTGTCGTTGAACAGCGAAGTGCCCAGCACGCTCTTGATCGAGCGCATCAGCCGCCCGTCGGCGCCCGTCACATATTCGCTCACCGCCTGCCGGCCGAAATACGTCCGGTCCTCCTCGAACGAGAAAAAGATCGCCGAGGGGATGGTCGGCTTGCCGTCCTCGAGCGGCAATAGTCGCGGCGCCGCATTGCCGCCGGCTGCGGCCACCGTGGAGTTGGAGGTGCCGAAATCCATGCCGCAATGGGTTCGCGCCATCCGAAAGCCTCCGATCTGAAACAAAAGGCCGCCCGCAGGCGGCCGGTTCGGTGGGCGAGGCGCACGGGGCCTGCCCAAGGGCGTGCGCGAGGCCATGGCTCCCGCATCCGGAGCGTGTCCCTAGCCAATTTCCCCTGAGGCGACAAGCGCCCCGTGGCCGATGCATCGCGGGCGTCGCAACGTTGCGGGCGGCACGGCGTTGAGGGTGGAGGAGAACCTGTCGATGACGAGCAAGAATGACGACCTGCCCGAACGCCTTCGTGCCATTGCCGCGGATATCGTCGGTTGGCGCGACGAAGCCCGGCGCCTCGATGAAGCCGCCCGGCTGCCCGAGGCCAGGACCGACAACCAGCTGCTGCTGTCGGTAGAGGAGACCTCGGGAGCGATCTACAAGGGCATCGCCTCCTTCGAGGAACTGGTGGCCGACGTCGACAGGACCAGCCATGCCGCCGCCGGTCAGATCGCCGAAGTGGGCGACGCCCTCCGCCTGCTGCTCATGGAAATCACCGAGCTCGGCACGCGGCTCTATAGCCTCAGGTCCGACGACGTCCTGCCGGTAGCGTAGCCGGCAAGGGGCGACCGACGGCCGCTATTCTCACCGGCGGAAAAGTCGTCCGCCTCGCCTGCCTTGAACCAGCTTGATGACCAGCAGCAGGAGCACTGCGCCGACGGTTGCATTGATGATCGCGGCAACCAGCCCGGCCCCAAGCACGATTCCCAGCTTCGGCAGCAACCAGCTCCCGATGAAGGCGCCGACGATGCCGACCGCCATGTCCCCGATGAGGCCAAGCCCCGCCCCACGGACGATCAACCCGGCGAGCCACCCGGCGATCAGGCCGACCAGCAGGATGACGAGCAGGCCTTCAGTACTGAGTTCCATCTGTTCCTCCATTGCCCCTGGCTGAAATGAAGCCGCCCCGCGGGCGAGCGGGGCGGCATCAGGGTCCTGAGCTTGAAGGTCCCGCGAGCACAACGCCCGCCCGAGTCGCTTCGTTCCTGACCGTGCGAAACTCGTCAGCCCCGTGGATACGGCGGAAACAATTCAGGCCGGGTGCCGCACATTGCGACGAAGGCATCGGCAGAGGGAAGGCCGGGAAATCAACCCATCTAGTGGGTTGGAAATGGTGGAGCCAATCGGAATCGAACCGACGACCTCTTGCATGCCATGCAAGCGCTCTCCCAACTGAGCTATGGCCCCATCAACGATCCGTTGGATCACATCCGGCGACACGATCTGATCGTGTCCTTGGGTATGCGCCGCGGCGGTCTCCCGTCGAGGCGCGGTGCTATCTACCCACGTCACCCCTTGCTTGCAAGCGGCATTTTCACGTGGGCTGGGGAAGTCCTGCGCGCCTAGCGCTCGTCCCCGCTGCCGACGTCGAAATCGAGGTCTTCGTCCTCGTCTTCGTCCTCTTCGAGGAACACGTCGCTTTCGTCCTCGCCGATATCCTCGACGTCTTCGACGTCCTCGACATCGGGAATCTCCTCGCCCTCGGCGCCCGCCTCTTCGGCGTCGGCATCCTCGAGCGAGACGATCTCGGGAGCGTCGGGCTCGACGACCTCCGCGACTTCGACCTCTTCCTCTTCATCCTCGGCCGCGCTCACCACTGCCGCCTTGGCGCGAACCGCGGCGACGGCGTTCTGCTCGAAGAAGGAGCGCGGATAGGATTTGCCGGTATAGGGCGAGACGATCGGATCCTTGTTGAGATCGTAGAACTTCTTGCCGGTATCGGGGTCTTCCCGTTTCGTACCGCGTTCGTCCTGGGCCAATTGCTTCCTCATTAGAAACGCGGGGCCTCCCCGCTGGAAGGTGTCCGGTTAGGAGGAAAGCCCGGCCCTGTCAAACCCAAAATGCAAGCTTGCCGCGCCCGATCTCTGGGGGTTGATCAGCGCCGCGCTGGCGGGCGCCCGCGGGGCCATGATAGGCAGGGCTTCGGGTTCGGCCGCTACCGGAGGGGCAATGATCATCGCGGTGGATGGGCCGGCGGCATCGGGCAAGGGGACGCTGGCAGCGGGGCTGGCGCGGCACTACCGGCTGCCGCACCTCGACACGGGGCTGCTCTACCGCGCCGTCGGCCTCGCCGTTCGCGATCACCTGGGCAAGCCCGATTTCGAGGCCTGGGCGATTGCCGCCGCCCGGGCGCTCGATGCCGCGCACCTCACCGATATCGAGCAACTGACCAGCGCCGAAGCCGGCGTCCTCGCCTCGCACGTCGCCGTGATCAACGACGTCCGCATCGCCATGCGCCAGTACCAGCGCGATTTCGCCCACCAGCCCGGCGGCGCGGTGATCGACGGCCGCGACATCGGCACCGTCGTCTGCCCCGATGCCGACGTGAAGCTCTTCATCGTCGCCGACAGCAAGGCGCGCATGGAGCGCCGCGCCCGCCAGCTCGAAGCCAAGGGGCAGGTGGTTGACCGCTACGCCCTCTATCACCAGATAGAGGAGCGGGACGCGCGTGATCGCGCGAATCCGCACGGCGGCTTCTACCAGGCGCCCGATGCCCACTTGCTGGACACCACGCTTCTGGATATAGAGGCCGCACTCCGCGCAGCCGTCGCCATTGTCGACGGGGTCATGGCGCGCAAGGCGAAGCCCTAGGCTTCAAACCAATCCTTGCGGCCAGAAGCCCCCGGCAAGTTCCAAGAGCCGGCACCGGAAACCCATCTCAACCCATATGGCTCGCGCGCCAGCGCACCGGATCGCCTGTCAGCAGGCGATTGGCAACCGGGCCTTCAACACCAGCCACCGGGCGCATTGGAGAAGTCGTTTGGCAGTTCAAACTGTTACCAAGGAAGATTTCGAATCCCTCCTGCTCGACTCGTTCCTCGAGAACGAGCCGCTTGAAGGGACTGTGGTCAAGGGCACCGTCGTAGCGATCGAGAAGGATCTCGCGATCATCGACGTCGGCCTCAAGACCGAAGGGCGCATCGCGCTCAAGGAATTTGGCCAGGCCGGCCGTGACGGTACCATCAAGGTCGGCTCGGTCGTCGAGGTCTATGTCGATCGCGTCGAGAACGCTGTCGGCGAGGCCGTGCTGTCGCGCGAGAAGGCTCGCCGCGAGGAGAGCTGGGTCAAGCTCGAAGAGATGTACAACGCCAACCAGCGCGTTGAAGGCATCATCTTCAACCAGGTCAAGGGCGGCTTCACCGTCGACCTCGAAGGCGCCGTTGCCTTCCTGCCGCGTTCGCAGGTGGACATCCGTCCGATCCGCGACATCGGCCCGCTGATGAACGTGCCGCAGCCGTTCCAGATCCTGAAGATGGACAAGCGCCGCGGCAACATCGTCGTTTCCCGTCGCGCCATTCTCGAAGAGAGCCGCGCCGAGCAGCGTTCCGAGATCGTCCAGCAGCTCGAGGAAGGCCAGGTCGTCGACGGCGTGGTCAAGAACATCACCGACTACGGTGCGTTCGTCGACCTCGGCGGCATCGATGGTCTGCTGCACGTCACCGATATCGCCTGGCTCCGGGTCAATCACCCGTCCGAAGTTCTCGCCATCGGCGAGACCATCAAGGTGCAGATCGTTCGCATCAACCACGAAAGCCACCGCATCAGCCTCGGCATGAAGCAGCTCCTGGCCGATCCGTGGGAAGGCATCGAGGCCAAGTATCCGGTGGGCGCCAAGTTCACCGGCCGCGTGACCAACATCACCGACTACGGTGCGTTCGTCGAACTGGAGCCGGGCATCGAAGGCCTGATCCACGTTT
>NZ_JAQGJL010000085.1 GCF_028290645.1 Devosia sp.
TTCCCTTTGCCATCCTTGCCGCCCTCGTCGGCACCTCGCACCGGCTTGCCGGAGGCAGCAGTGGGTCGGAGCGTCAGGTCAAGGGCTGCACGCATGGCTCGGGTCTGGGGAAGATCGGTTCGAAGCAGCATGGTGACGCCATTATGTAGGCAAAACTCCTCACGTGTTAAGTGCCCAAGTACCTAAACTTTGGAGCAGGTACCCGCGGATCATCCGCCGTTAACCAAGTGCCCGAAATTCATCGCATTTTACGGAATGGTAAGGCGGCCTGCCTAAGCTCCGTCTCTACAGGGAGGGTGGCTGGTCTCGATTTGGGGAGGACCAGCGGCCGCTTCTCCAGGCGTTGAGTACGGGTGGCCATAGCGCCCGAGAGTAGTTGGAGTACCGGGTGCTTTCGCAAAAGCATTTTTCCCAGTCGCGCGACCTGTTCGCGCGCTTCGCGGCAGCGATCCTTCTTGCCTTTGCAATGCTTTTGCCCACCGTCTCGGCGGCTGACGCGGCCTCCGTGCCGCGCAAGTTCGCCGGCATCGTGATCGACGCCAAGGCCGGCAAGGTGCTCTACGAGAGCTCGGCGGACGCCGCCCGCTACCCCGCCTCGGTCACCAAGGTGATGACCCTCTACATCCTGTTCCAGGAACTGGATGCCGGTAACATTACCTTGAAGACCAAATTTACGGTCTCGAAATACGCGGCTTCCGCCGTGCCGACCAAGCTCGGGATCAAGGCCGGCTCGACTATCACCGTCGAAAACGCCATCAAGGCGATCGTCACCATTTCGGCCAACGACATTGCCCGCGTCATTGCCGAGAACATTTCCGGCTCCGAGAGTGCGTTCGCCAAGCGCATGACCTCGACCGCCAAGGCGCTGGGCATGACCCACACCACCTACCGCAACGCCTCGGGCCTCCCCGACAAGGGCCAGGTCACGACGGTGCGCGACCAAGCGACCCTCGGCATTGCCGTCTACCAGCATTTCCCGAACTACTACGAATTCTTCCAGACCAAGAGCTTCTCGTACGGCAAGCGGACCTACGGCAACCACAACCGGCTGCTCGGCTCCAACGGCGTCGACGGCATCAAGACCGGCTACACCAACGCCTCGGGCTTCAACCTGCTGACTGCCGCCCGCGCCGATGGCCATCACATCGTGGTCGCGGGCTTCGGCTTCGACTCGAGCGGGGCGCGCGACAGCAAGGTGCGCGAACTGGTCAAGAAGTACCTGCCCAAGAGCCGCAGCGGGGGCTATCTCGACGTGGCGATGATCCCGCAGCCGGGCCGCAAGGGCGCCACGGTCATGGTCGCCTCCGCCGATCCCGTACCGGTGATGCCTGCGCCCTATCCGACCTTCCGGCTCACCACTGCAACCGTATCGGTTACGGCAAAGCTGCAGCCGGTCGAGGCAGCGCAGCAGCCCGACGACATCACGGTCGCCTCAATCGATGGCGCCGCTCCCCTTCCCTCAGCACGGCCGGCGGACCTCGGCTTCGACGAGGCGGTGCAGGCCGCCAACACCCTCGCCCGGCCCACCACCGCAAGCGTCCAGCCGCAGGATCGGCCGCTCGACGTGATCGGCGCGTGGCTCAGCGATACCTTCTCGCTCGGCGCCGCACCGGCTCCGCTCGGCCAGACGGCCCCCTCGGCGCCGCTGCTGCCGCCGGTCGGCATCGGCGAAGAGGGCCAGCCAGTCGACCTGATGACCTCGGGCGGCATCGGCGACACGGCCCCGGACATCATTGCCGACCAGGCCGCGCCCCCTCCGCTGGCGGTTGCGGAAGCCTCAGGGCACCCGCAGGCCGTCACCGGCGGCTGGATCGTCCAGATCGGCGCCGCTCCCACCGAAGGCGGGGCGAACTCGCTGATCAGCGACGCCTCTTCCAAAGTCGGGACCCTTGGCGGGTTCCACCCCTATGTCGAACGGATGGAGAAGAACGGGCAAGTGTTCTTCCGAGCCCGGTTCGGCGGTTTCGGCGGCCGTGAGGACGCGGCCGGCGTGTGCAACGAGCTGAAGAGAGCAAAGATGAGCTGCCTCGCGATGCAGTCCTGATCGCGAAGAGCAGCCGCCCCGGGGAAGCGAATTTGTGGCCTGTGTTGGAGTAGCCCAGATGAGCGATACGTCTAGCCTAACCGAACTCGCACACTTCGTGGGGCAGTCGGCTCTCGCGTCCGAAGACGCCGTTGTCCGCAGGCAGGCGGTCAATGCGATGGTGACGCGTCTAAATCCCGGTCTAAAGCGTCGCGGCGTCGGCGAGCTGCTGGCTGTCGTGATGGCGCTGAGCGCCCGCACGCGCCGAATGCTGATGCCGCATGTCGAGATCGAGCTGGACGTGTTCAGTCCCGCTGGCTTCAGGGCCGTGCGCGTCACCCTGCCTCGCCGCCCCTAGAGCAGAGCGCGCCTGCCATATGGTCGAACCGCATCGGCTCGGCCGCTGTCGCCGCCAAGGCTTTCTCGCCCTCGATCCGCGCCTTGGCTCGCTCGCTCACCGGCAGCTTCAACGCCTCGACCAGCGCCCGGTACTCTTGCCGAGCACTGAGATGGGACATCGAAGGCAGGCCGCCGAGCATTTCCTCGTCGAGCGGATCGAACACCGTCATTCCGGTCGGAAACAGCGAACGAAAAATCACGCGCTCGGCTATGCCTTCTGCCACTCTGCAACCGAGCCTTACTGCAATCTTCTCAATGGCGCCCTGCACGATCCGGGTGCTGCGTGACGGCAGCATGGATATGCGATTGCGGACGATCACCCAGTCGATCGTGCGCCCGTCGATCGACAGCCGCTCGGTCCGCGCCCGCTGTACCAGCCGCGCATAATGGCTCATCTCCCGCGGATCGCCGGTCACCGGGTCCACATGCGCCATAACATCCAGGTCGATGATCGAGTCGTTGAGCGGGGTGATCAGCGTATCGGCCAGCGAATGCGCCAGGCGGGTCAGATGGGTATCGAATCCGGGCGTATCGACGATCAGGAAATCCGCATCGCCCTCCACCTCGATGATCGCGTGGCGGAACAGGTCGAACTCGACTCGTTGGTTCTCCTTGACCGAGTCCGACTTCGACAATGGCAGGTGGTAGTGGGTTGCGTGGGGGAGCTTCAGGTCGTGCGACTGGGCCCAGTTGCGCCGGTTCCGGACATAGTGCGTCAGCGTCTGCTGGCGGCTGTCGACATCGATGGAGGCGACGCGAAAGCCTTGATACATCAGGAAAACTGCAAGATGGAAGGCGGTGGTCGATTTACCCGATCCACCCTTCTCGTTGCCCACGACAATGACATGGGTCCCGGTCCTGCCCATGGTGCTCCCTCGCGCGAGTCCCCGAGTCCGTCGCCCCCTCAGGATTCGGTGGTTGCCTGCCCTCGCTCGAAAGAATGCGGGGATCACCGGACCCGTTCAAGAGGGTGATTCTGCTCACAACCGTGTCAGAGGTACTGGACGAGCGCTAAAGCCTGCCCGCGAGTGCATCCCGACCCGGAAGGAACAACACCTGCCCCCGCCTGTTGCTCTCGTGGACGAAGTCCCGGAGCGACGGGCTCTCGGCCGTGAAGCGCGAGATGTCCCCAAGGATGGCGACGCGGAAACCGTAATTCTGGAATTTCTGCAGCACCGCGCCGGCAAGCCCGCTGCTGAGCCAGAAGAAATCGTCGGCCAAGCTCTCGACCGCGATGGCGAGGAGATCGATCCCCTGCCCGTAGCACGCTCCGATGACGCCCGTGGCGTTGGCCTCCCTCGCGATGATCGGCCCGTCGTAGAATGCCACCGTCACGTCGCTGATCCTCTCGATGTCCATCAGATCAGTCCCAGCCGCGCCAGTTCCTCCGCCAGTTCGACCGAACCCTCGTCAGCGAAGCCGCCGTGTTCGAGGTCCGCCGGAGCGTCCTTGGGCTCGAGATAGCGCCAGCCCTGGAACGGCGATTTCGGCCGCGGAATGGTGCGGACCATGTCGGGCGCCATGATGATGTCGCAGCACTTCAGCCCCTGCTCGTCGGTGGCCTCCGCCAGCCGCAGGATCGGCTGGCGGCAGCGCACCACGCCCGAGATCACCCAGTAGATCGAGCCGATGCCCTCGATCTCGGCCTTGCGCCGGGGCGTGGTGCGGGTGCGATGGACGTGCACGTCCTCGCCATAGTCGGCGCCCCACCAGTGGGCGCGCTCGCTGCGATAGCCCTCCAGCTCCTCCGGCGTCGCGACGCCGACACAGAGCTTGATCATATGCATCATGCGTGGCCGGCCGCGTCCCGCTTAGCGAGGATCATGTCAATCTCATCCTGCTCGACCACCCACGGCTCCTTGAGCGCCTCGGCGAGCCATTGCTGAAAGGCCGGGACGGCGTAGATCGCCTCGACATACTCCTGGGCCAGGTCGCTGACCGGCAGCTCGTAGGTTCGGATCCGCGTCGCCACCGGCGCAAACATGGCGTCGGCGGCGTTGAATGCTCCGAACAGGTACGGTCCGCCCGAACGGGACAGCAGGTCGCCCCACAACCGCTCGATGCGCTTCAGGTCGTCGGCCACGATGTCGACATCGACCTTGCCGGGGTGCGAGGCGCGCAGGTTCATCGGCGCGGCATCGCGCAAGGCATTGAAGCCCCCATGCATCTCCGCCGAAGCGGCGCGTGCAAGGGCGCGCTCCACCCGGTTCGAGGGCCAGATGCCCTTGGCCGGGTACTTGTCGTTCAGGTACTCGATGATGGCGATGGTTTCCGGGAGCACCACGTCGCCGTCGACGAGAACGGGCACGCGGCCACTCGGCGACTTCTTGCGGATGGTCTCCTTCCAACCCTCCCCGCTGAGCAGCACGAGCTCCTCATCGAACGGAATACCGAAATGGCGGAGCACGAGCCAGGCGCGCAGCGACCAGCTCGAGTAGTTACGATTGGCAAAAATCAGCTTCATCTGGGGCCTCAATGCGGAAGGGCGCCGAGTGGCCCGGCGCCCTTCCAAATTTCTCTACTATCGGAGACCCTTCAGGTCCAGTTGCGCTCCGTCCTAGGCGCCGGCAACGATAGTGAAGACGAGTGACATTGCCAGCAAACAGACCAGTGTCCAGGACACCGTCGGTAGTGCGGAACGCCACCATTCGGAATTTGAATGGCCGCGCATCAAAGCTCCTCTTGCCGATCGTGGGCTGCCGCAACCCAGGTTCCTGACGGAATTGCGACAGTAATGATTCGTTAACCCGCCAGGGCTGTGGTTGGGAAGTGGCGCGAACGCCACAGTCAACGGACCAAGTTTCGTTGAAACGCCTGTCAGGACAAGCCGAACCACAGCCCGGCGAGCCCTAGGAACGCGAAAAATCCGACAACGTCGGTTACCGTGGTGACGAACACCGAGGAGGCGATCGCCGGATCGACCTTCAGTTTGCTGAGCCCCAAGGGGATCAGAATTCCGCCGGTTCCGGCCGCAATCATGTTGATGATCATCGCCATGCCGATGACCACTCCGAGGCCGAAATTGGCATAGCGGAGCGTCGTGATGGTGCCGATCAACACGGCGAAGATGCAACCGTTGATGAATCCCCCGCTCATCTCGCGGAGAATCAGCCGGCGCACCCGGCCACGATCGAGGTCGCGCGTCGCCAGCGCCCGGACCGTCACGGTCATGGTCTGCGTGCCGGCATTACCGCCCATCGAGGCGACCATCGGCATCAGGGCGGCGAGGGCCACCATCTGTTCGATCGAGGCGTCGAAGAGGCCGATGACGAAGGATGCCAGCATGGCGGTGAACAAGTTCACCACCAGCCAAGGGGCGCGGCTCCTCACCGTGCTGATGACATTGTCGGACAGCTCTTCGTCACCCACGCCGCCGAGCAGCTTGATGTCCTCGGTTGCCTCTTCGTGGATCACGTCGACGATGTCGTCGACGGTCAGAACGCCGACCAGCCGCTTGTTTTCGTCGACAACGCCCACTTCGACGAGGTCGTAGCGCTCGAAGTCGCGGGCCGCCTCCTCCTGGTCCTCGGTAGCGTCCACGGTGATGACATCCGGATTCATCAGCTCTTCGATCCGCGTCTGCCGCTTGGTGCGGAGAAACTTGTCGAGCGGAATCGTGCCGAGAACGCGATAGCCGGGGTCGACGACGTAGAGCTGGAAGAACTCGTCCGGCAGGTCCTTCTCGGCCCGCAGGTAGTCGATGGTCTGTCCAACGGTCCAGAACGGCGGGATGGCGATGAAGTCCGTCTGCATCCGCCGGCCGGCGGAATCTTCGGGGAAATCGAGGCTGCGCCTGAGGCTCAGCCGTTCGAAGGCCGGCAGCTGGGCGAGGATTTCCTCGCGGTCGCCGGCATCCATGTCCTCGAGGATGTAGACCGCATCGTCGTTGTCTAGGGTCGCGACGCCGCGCGCCACGTCCTCGGCCGGCAGCTCCTCGATCAGATCGCTGCGAACATTGTCGTCGACCTCGGTCAGCGCCAGGTAGTCGAACCTGTCGCCCAGCATCTGGACCAGTGCGACGCGCTCGTCCTGCTCCAGTGCCTCGAGCACGGCGCCCGCGTCGGCCGCGTGCAGCGGCTCCATCATCGCCGCGACGTCGTCTTCGTCGCCGGCTGAGAGGTGGGAGCGGAGCCGTTCGATCCAGGCCTGGTTGAGGTGATCGTCCGGACCGCGAAGCGCGCCCGGATCGGGCCGGGTTTCCCCGATTTCCGCAATGTCTGATTCTTCGGTCATGGAGACCCCGGCAGGCTGGCGCTTCGGGTTCAAGGCTGGTGTAGCCAATCGGTAGCAGATGCGCCAGACTTGCCGCCCAGTCGACCGCTGTTTTTTGCTTCGCTCAGAGGGAGATGGCGATGGCGAGGACGAAGGAAACCGAGATCGGGCGGATGCTGCGCCTGTGCGCCGAACTGAAGCTCCCGGAAGTCATCCAGTCCACCAGCTACGGCGCGCCCTCGATCAAGGTCAGGGGCAAGAACTTCGCCTCGGTCCGCGGCCCCGACGAGATGGTGCTTCATTGCCCGCTCGAGCAGAAGGAACTGCTGATGGAAATGGCGCCCGAGATTTACTGGCAGACCGACCATTTCAAGGGCTGGCCCGGCCTGCTGGTGCGGCTCGGGGTGATCGGCGACGAGGAGCTGGCGCTGCGGCTCGAGGACGCCTGGCGCTTCCGTGCCCCCAAGCGGCTGGCCGACGCCTACGCCCAGAGCAGCGCTAAGGCGTGAGGTCCTCTGGAGGCACAAGACCGTTGATCAGCGACGCGGTGGTCACGGTGTTGGCGAGGAGGCACGCGATGGTCATCGGCCCCACCCCACCCGGCACCGGAGTGATCGCCCCGGCTACTGCCGCGGCGGATTGGTAGTCGACATCACCCACCAGCCGGGTCTTACCCTCGCCGCGTTCTAGTGCGGGGATGCGGTTGATGCCCACATCGATCACCGTGGCGCCCGGCTTGATCCAGTCGCCCTTGATCATCAGCGGCCGCCCGACAGCAGCGACGACGATATCGGCGCCGCGCACCACCGATGCGAGGTCCTTGGTCCTGGAGTGAGCAATCGTGACCGTGCAGTTCTCGCGCAGCAGCAGCTGCGCCATCGGCTTGCCGACAAGGTTCGAGCGCCCGACGACGACCGCGTTGAGGCCCTCCAGCGAGCCCAGCGTATCGCGCAGCAGCATCAGGCAGCCAAGCGGCGTGCAGGACACCGGACCCGGCAGGCCGATCTGCAGTTTGCCGACGCTAGCCGGAGTGAAGCAGTCGACGTCCTTGTCGGGCGAGATGGTGGCGATCACCTTGTTGGGGTCGATCTGCCTGGGCAGGGGCAACTGCACGAGGATCCCGTGGATGTCCGGGTCGTCGTTGAGGTTCCTGACCAGCGCCAGCACCTCGGCCTCGGAGGCATCCTCCGGCAACTCGTACTTTTCCGAGTGCATGCCGACCTCGACGGTCAGCTTGGCCTTCTGGCTCACATAGATCTCGCTGCCGGGATCATGTCCGACGATCACCACAGCCAGCCCGGGCGTGACGCCATGTTCGCGCTTCAGACGCTCGACGTGGCCGGCGATCCGTGCGCGGAGGCCTTCCGCATAGGTCTTTCCGTCGATGATCCTGGCGGTCATTGGAGGCTCCTCAAGCTGGCGCCGCCGATATGGAACAAGTTACCGGCCTGCGCAACCTCAGTAGGGCGCGCGGATCGCGATGCCTTCGGTTTGAAGCGCCTGCCGCACGGCCAGCGCGATCGACACCGCCTCGGCAGTGTCGCCGTGGATACAGAGCGACGTCGAGCCGGTCCGGATCACCGATCCGTCGATCGCCACCAGTTCCCCTGCCCGCGCCAGACGCACCGCTCGCTCCGCGATGGCCTCCGCGTCGTACAGCACCGCGCCTGGCTCCGACCGCGGCACCAACAGGCCGTTCGGCAGGTAGGCGCGATCGGCGTAGGCCTCGCGCACCACCGGATAGCCCAGCGCCTCGGCCATTTCGACCTGGGCGCTGTTGTCGATCGCAAGCACTGCAAGCCCGGGAACCAGCCCGGTCACTGAGGCAAAGCAGAGTGCCGCCACCGCCGGCTCCTCGGCGGCCATGTTGGCGAGCGCCCCGTGGAGCTTCAGGTAGCGCACCGACACATCTTCCTCCTCGGCGATCTCGACCAGTCGCCGCACCTGTCCGCGCACCTGCTCGTCCAGTTCCTCTGGTGGCAGGATGAGGCGGCGGCGGCCAAAATTCTCGCGGTCGGCGAAGCCCGGATGCGCCCCGACCGCTACCCCGTGAGCCTTGGCCGCACGTAAGGCAGCCCGCATCGTGTCTTCGTCACCGGCATGACCACCACAGGCAATCGAAGCCGACGAGACGATTTCCAGCAGGGCCTCGTCCCCCGGCATGCCCTCCCCAAGGTCAGCATTGAGGTCGAAAGCTTTCATCGGTTCAGGGCCTCAGCGTGTGCGACGGTAACCGGTTCGAACTTCAGTTCGGTCCCCGGCCTCAGTTGCGCAAGACGGTCGAAATCCGCCGATATCACCGTCGCGATCCGCGGGTAGCCGCCGGTGGGCTGATGGTCGCGCATCAGCACGATCGGCGTACCATCGCCGAGGATCTGGATGTCGCCCGGCACCACCGCGTCGGAGACCAGGGACAGGATCGTGGCTCCGGCAAACACGCCGGCCCGGTCGGCCAGGCGGACACCCATCCGGTCCAGCTGTGCCGAAATCGCGAATCCCTCGCTGACGAACCGCTGGCGCGTCGGGTTGTCGAAACGGTCGGCATGAATGCCCCAGGTGACGCGGATAGGTCCTTGTCGAACAGCGGACGGCCTTGGATGTTGCGATGGAACACGCGGCGCAGTCTCGCCGAATGCCACGACATCGCCTCCCACCAGCGCCCGACCGCCCATCCCGCCGATGCCGGCAATCGAACTCGTTGCACGGCTGCCCAGCACCAGCGGCACGTCGATCTCCCGGTCGAACCGCAGGTAGCCGTAGTTGCCGGCCGGCCCGGGCGTGATGTCCACGATGCTACCCGGCTTGAGCACCGCGCGCGCCGGCCAGGACTTCTCCGCGCCATCGATGCTCAACCCGAACGAGCCACCATCGCAGCCCATCGCCAGCGCACCGCCCTCCACGGCAAACCGCAGTCCCGCGGCAGTGAACTCGATACCGGTAGTTCCTGCCCCACCGACCCATGCACCGGCCCGTTCGAATGCCGACCGGTCCATCGGGCCCGAGGCGCTGATGCCGTGGCGCAGCAGGCCCGGCCGCCGGGCGTCCTGTAGGGTGGCGAGCGGACCGGCGCGGAGGATGCGGATCGACGTCATCGCGCCGCCTCGAACTGGATCGTGTCTCCAGCACGGACCGATGTCGGGGGTTCGACGGTGGGGTCGAAGTTGCGGAAGGGAGTGTGCCCGATCACGTGCCAGCCGGTCGGAATGGGGGTTGAGGCGATGGCGGTCTGCCCCGCCGCGAACAGCACCGTACCCGCCGGCACCTGCCGCCGAACAGCCGCCCGACGCGGCACGACCAATGCCTCCGGATGCATGCCGCAGTAGAGAAATCCCGGAGCGAACCCGGTGGCCAGCACCCGCAAGGGCGCCTCGTTGTGAGACGCAACGAACTCGGATCGTGACAGCCCAAGGATGGCGGCAACCTCGTCAAGGTCCTCCCCGTCGAAAGCCACCGGCACCAAGTGCGCCCGCGAGCTCTCGACAACCCCTTCCGTGCTGGAGAACAGCAGCCGAACCTCTCCCGCAAACCGATCGAAGGTTATCTGCGACGGGTCGTAGCGCAGCATGACGGACACCAGATTCGGCGCCACTTCCGCCACGCCGGGCAAATCGCTCGCCTCGGCCAGCGCCGCGAAGGCGATTGCCGCCCGATTGGCCTCGTCGGACAGCACCTCATCGAACCGCACCAGCAGTGCTTCGTCACCCAGCGGCAGAATCAGCGGTATCAACTCGGCGGCTCCGCGCGGGTCATGCGCCTGAACTAGCACGGGTGCGGGGCGCGGAAAGCCCCAATCTCCAATTGCCGCGCGCTTCGACGCAGGCTAGAGCCGAAGCATGCCCATTCCCGAAAGCTCCGTCATGGTCGAGGGTCACGCCATCGTCTCGGTCGACGGGATGATCGCAGCCGCGGACGGCAGCATGCCGCCAGCGCTCCGCAGCGAGGCCGACTGGCGGATATTCCAGGCCGCGCTCGATGTGGCGGCGCTGGTGGTCCTCGGACGCCTGGGACACACGCGGCACCCTAATCCCGGCCGGCGCCGACTGGTGCTTACACGCTCAGTCACGGACCTCGAGGCTGATCCCGCCGACCCGCTCACCATCTTGTGGAACCCGGCCGGCATGGAAATCGGCACAGTTCTCGGGCGCCTTGGTATCGTCGATGGGGTTGTCGCGGTGACCGGCGGCACCGGCACGTTCGACCTCTTCGTGCCCTACTACGATCGCTTCGTCCTCTCCGAGGTGCGCGGCCTCAGCATCGAGAGCGGCATCCCCTGCTTCAGCAAAGGTCACCCGCGATTCGTCCTTCCCGGCGCGGGGCTCGTGGCGCAGGACATGGAACTGATCGATCGCGGCGTGGTGCAGACGCAGTGGGTTCGGTCGTGAACCGGGTTCAACCCGGCTCGTCGATGCGGAACCCGACCTTCATCACCACCTGATACTGTGCGATCTTCCCCTCGAAGATGGAGCCGCGAACCTGCTCGACCTCGAACCACTCGAGGTTCCTCATGGTCTTGCTGGCACGGACAACCGCGCCCTCGATGGCGTCGGTGATCGAGGTCGTCGACGAGCCCACGAGATCGATCTTTTTGTAGGTATGGTTTGCCATTTCAGTCCCCTTCAGTTGGCCGAACGGACGACGAGAATGGAGCCGCCGGTCACGCCGGCAGGCAGCCTACGGCGCTCCTTCCAGAGGGGACTGTCAAGAGGATGCCGCGGCGGCCTGCGGCGATGGGGTTCCAATACGAACCATTCTCGCTCTGGCTCGTTGTCTCGTCGAAAGGCGTCCCCCCATCGTGTTGGCACCCCGTTATCACATAGTCCTCAACGCCAACTCCGGAACCGCTATGCGCTCCGGGGTCACGGCCGAACGCCTGCATCAATTGTTCGCCGAGCGTGGCGAAACCGTCAGCATCGACGCTGACTCCACGCGACCCTTTGCCGAGCGGCTCAACACCGCCAGGTCCACGTCGGCACCCATTCTCCTCGCTGCAGGAGGCGATGGCACCGCGACCGCCCTGGCCGAAGTCACCGTAGACACCGGCAGGACGCTCGCCGTGCTGCCATTGGGCACCGCCAATCTCCTGGCGCGCGACCTGTCCTTGCCGCTGACACTCGAAGATTGGTTCAAGGCTCTCGATGATATGGTGCCGCGCAAGATCGACGTCGGCGAGGTCAACGGGCGGCTCTTCCTCCACAAGGTGGTCATCGGCGCCGTTCCTGGAATTGCGGCAGCCCGCGAGCAACTCCGCGGACGCAAGGACCTTGGCGCAATGATTGGCTTCCTCCTCCATTTCGTGCGTCGCCTGTCGCGGATCCGGCGCTTTGCGGCCGAGGTCACGCCCAGCCATGGCGAGCCACATATCGAGCGCGTGCAGTCTATCGCAGTCGCCAACAACGACTATGCGGAAGGCTTGGGCCAGGTATTCCATCGGTCCCGCCTCGATGCGGGAACGCTGAGTCTATATCTGCTCCGGCAACTTACGCTTCGCGACGCGATGCGCCTGGCCGCCGGGATGCTGATGGGGAACTGGCGAAACGATGATGTGCTGGAGATCGAGAACGTCCGGGCGGTCGTCGTTCGCACGCGGTGGCGGCGAGTTCGCGCCATGGTCGATGGCGAGATAGAGTCCCTGACCGGGCCGTTACGATTCCGGATCCGGCCGCTGGCGCTCACCATTCTTGCGCCGCCGGTCCCGGCGGAGGAGCCGGACGTCCAACAGGCCACGACCTAGGGAGGTTTGCGTCATGCGCATCTGCCACCTCTCGGACCTGCATTTTGGCAGCCACGACGATCTGCTCGCTGGCGGGCTGGCGGCAGACCTCGATTTGCAGAAACCGGACCTCGTCATCGTAAGCGGGGACTTCACGCAGGTCGGCTCGGAACCGGAATTCCAGGCGGCGCGAGCGTTTCTCGATCAGCTCAGCGCTCCCGTCTTCGCGGTGCCGGGCAATCACGATGTGCCCGCGCGGAACCTGATCCGCCGATTCCTCGCTCCTTATGGCTTCTACAGGCGTTACATCTCCCCCGAACTCGAACCCTTCCTCGAACTGGATGGCGTAGCCATAGCCGGGATCAAGACGTCACGGCGGTTCCGGGCCGAACTCAACTGGGCGCATGGATCGATCAGCCGCCAACAGCTGCAGGCGCTCGAACGCCGCTTCGAGACATCCTCGCCCGATGCATTGCGCGTCGTCGTGGCGCACCACCCTCTCATGCAGCCCGAGGGCGAGGTGCTGAAGCCGATGCGGCTGGTTCGCCATGCCAATCTGGCGCTCGAGACGTTTTCCAGGCTGGGGGTACAGCTTGTCCTCTCGGGCCATTTCCATCTGTCATATGTTCGCCGTCACGAGCATCCCGGCTCCCTCAAGCAAGGGGCGCCGACCGGCCTCCGGCAAGCTGCCTTCTCGCCGATCCTGGTTGCGCAGGCCTCGTCCACCATCTCGACGCGCCTTCGCGGTCAGGCCAACGGCTACAATCTCATCGACATCAGCGCGGGCCGGATCGCGGTCACCGTGCGAGAGTGGGGCGAACGCGGCTGGACGACCCGCGAGAAGGCCTCAGCGTCCTCGGACGAGCTGGAGCAGCACTGACCAATCAGGGCTCAGCTCTCCGGATCAATGGCCCCGGGGATGGCCCCGGCCGGTTCGCGGATCAACTCCCTGCAGGCAATTGCATCAGCGCCCGGTCCCGCGGGAACCGAGTGCTCGCCAACTCATTGGAAACAGTAGCCGGCCCGGACGTCGCGTACGTCAGTCAGCCGCCATCCCGACCTACAAGGAGCTGTGCAATGAGCGCCCCTGAATATCCCGTCACCCGCAACAACCAGAACCCGGCGTCCGACCAACTGCGGGAGGATGCGGCGAAGCTGGCTGAAACGGCGAAGACCGACCTCGCCGGCCTTGGCGAGGAGGTGAAGCAACAGGCGGCTGCCCTTGGCGAAGAAGCCAAGGCGCAGATCAGCGAGGTTGCTGAAAAGGCCAAAGGGTTGGCTACTGAGCAGAAGGACTTTGTCGTCGACCAACTGTCAGCCGTCTCCGAGGCCCTGGAGAAAGTGGCGGGCGAACTGGAACAGCAGGACCAGTCCAGCGCACACTACGTGCGCATGGTCGCTGACGGCGCCGCCAAACTGACCTCGACCGTCCGCTACAATGACGTCGATCAGATCCTGGGCATGGCGCAGGACTTTGGACGCAAGCAGCCAGTCGCATTCATGGGAGCCGCGGCGCTGCTCGGCTTCGTCGCGAGCCGCTTCGTTCTGGCGAGTGCCAACCGCCGCTCCGAATCGCAGTCTGAGCGCGAGCGCACGGCGTCCAACAACGGTTCGGCAACGCCAAGCTACGCGCAGAGCGTGGGAGGCTACGATGCCGGAATTTGAACAGCAGCGAAGCCTGAGTGATCTCCTCGGAAGCTTGGCCGGCGACATCTCCGGCCTGTTTCGCAAGGAGATTCAGCTCGCCAAGACCGAGGCCTCCGAGAAGCTCGAGGCCGTGCTAGGAGCGTCGAAAGGCCTTGCCATTGGGGCCGTGCTCGCGATTGCCGCGGTGGGAGTGTTTCTCGCCGCGCTGGTCACCGGCCTGAGCTGGCTCCTCGTCGGTTTCGGAATGTCCGAACCGGCCGCCGGGTTCGTCGCCTCTCTGGTGGTCGCCCTGGTGGTCGGCGGCATCGCCTGGAGCCTGATTTCGAAGAGCCTCGATGCCTGGAAGGCCTCGCGCCTCAACCTTACCCGCACCACTCATTCCCTGGCGCGCGACGCCGAGGTAGCAAAGGAGAGCTTCTGATGAGCAGCTACGGAAAAGACTCCGCCGAACTCGAGATCGAGGTCGAAGCGCAGCGCCAGCGGATCGAAGACCGCATAGGGGAAATCAAGGAACGACTGTCACCCGGGCAGATCGTCGACGAGCTGCTCAGCTACACCAAGAACGGCGGGCAACATTTTGCCGCCAATCTGGGCCAGACGGTCGCGAACAACCCGCTGCCGGCAGCGCTTCTCGGCATCAGCCTCGTCTGGCTCATGTCGGGACAGGGCCCGAAGCTCTCGATGCCGCACGGGGAGAGCGCTCCGCAACGGTCCGAACCCGACTATCCCTACGCCACGGTGACGGGAGGCCTGCGCCGCGTCAGTCACGCGGAGGATGGCTCCGGCAAGTGGTACAGCGAATTCGAGGATACGACAGGCCGGCGCTATAAGGCCGAGTCGAACGCGCTTGGTGAGCGCGCCGGCGCCTTCATGGACAATGCCGGACGCAAGTTCGGAGGCTTCATCGATGAAGCGGGGCTTCGGGTCCGGGATTTCCAGGATGAGGCGGGCAACCGCTTGGACGAAGCTGCCGGCTGGGCGTCGCATCGCTGGCATGACATGCAGAAGGGCGTGAGCCATGCGCTCGATCAAGTGGGCCAGCAGGCTCAGCAACTGGGAGGTGCCGCGCAGCATCAGGTGGACCGTACCAGCCGCATGATAATGGACAGCTTCCAGAACCAGCCGCTCGTGGCGGGAGCCCTGGCCTTCGCCGCTGGCGCGGCGCTAGGCGCGGCCCTGCCCCATACGAAGCAGGAAGACCAGACGGTCGGAAAGCTCGGCGACAAGGTTCGGAGCAAGGCAGCTGAGGTTACTTCCGATCTTTACGAGGAAGGGAAGTCCCGGGCCGCGGATCTCTATGAACGCGGCAAGGAGGGAGCGGCCGATCTCTACGACGACCTGCGCGAGCAAAAGCGGGCTCCCGAAATCCACTAGCCAAGCCCGGTCCGGGCTAAGATCCGCCCGCCTGCAGCACTGCAGGCGGGCGGATCTACGTTGCGAGAGCGGCACGCCTGCAGCCGGGTGGCTTGCCCGAAAAAGCTTTAGCGCGCGAGGGAACGAATGTCTGCGCACCGCGTCCTTTAGTGACCCCCAGCAGAGGAAAGTAAAGTGGCAAAGACCAGGCAAAGCGGGAATACTTACAAAACGGTAGTGTACGGGGATCAGACCGTGCAACGCGGTGCGGGCGGCGAGACACACCAGACCGCCGAGGAAGGCTACGATGTCCTCACCACCCAGCAGGGAGCGCCCGTCGCCGATGACCAGAACACGCTGCGCCAGGGCGCACGCGGACCGGCGCTGATCGAAGACTTCCATTTCCGCGAGAAGATCTTCCACTTCGACCACGAACGTATCCCGGAACGGGTCGTCCATGCCCGCGGCTACGGCGCCCACGGGTTCTTCGAGACCTACAAGCCCATCCCAGACCTGACCAAGGCCGACTTGTTCCAGCGCGCCGGCGAGAAGACGCCGGCCTTCGTGTGGTTCTCAACGGTCGCCGGCAACAAAGGCTCGTTCGATCTCGCGCGCGACGTCCGCGGGTTTGCCGTGAAGCTCTACACCCAGGAGGGCAACTGGGACCTCGTGGGCAACAATATCCCGGTATTCTTCATCCAGGACGCGATCAAGTTCCCTGACGTCATCCACTCGGTGAAGCAGGAGCCGGACAAGGAGTTCCCGCAGGCCCAGAGCGCGCACGACAACTTCTGGGACTTTATCTCGCTCACCCCCGAGTCGATGCACATGATCATGTGGGTGATGTCGGACCGGGCCATCCCGCGCTCGTTCCGCTTCATGGAGGGCTTCGGCGTCCATACCTTCCGGCTCGTGAATGCCAAGGGCAAGTCGACCTTCGTCAAGTTCCACTGGAAGCCGAAGCTGGGCCTGCAGTCCGTGGTTTGGAACGAAGCCGTCAAGATCAACGGCGCCGACCCCGACTTCCATCGCCGCGACCTGTGGAACGCCATCCAGTCAGGCGACTTTCCGGAATGGGAACTTTGCCTCCAAACGTTCGACGAGGCCTTCGCCGAGGCTTTCGAGTTCGACGTCCTCGATCCCACCAAGCTCATCCCTGAGGAGCAGGTGCCGGCCGTGCCGGTGGGCCGCCTCGTGCTCGACCGGTTTCCGGAGAACTTCTTCGCCGAGACCGAGCAGGTTGCGTTCATGACGCAGAACATCGTCCCGGGCGTCGAGTTCTCAAACGACCCGTTGCTGCAGGGCCGAAACTTCTCTTACCTCGACACGCAGCTCAAGCGTCTGGGCGGACCCAACTTCACTCATTTGCCAATCAATGCCCCCAAGTGCCCGTTCCACCATTTTCAGCAGGACGGCCACATGGCTTTCCACAACCCGCGCGGCCGCGCCAACTACGAGCCCAACTCGTGGGGTCCGGAAATCGGCGGTCCGCGCGAATCCGGCGAGTGCGGCTTCACGACCTTCCCTGAAGAGCCCGAGGGGCCGAAGGTAAGGCTTCGTCCTGAGAGCTTTGCGGACCACTACAGCCAGGCCCGCCAGTTCTACGCCAGCCAGACCCTCGTCGAGCAGCGCCACATCGGCGACGCCCTGGTCTTCGAGCTGTCCAAGTGCGAGGTCCCGGCGATCCGCGAGAGGATGCTGTCGCACCTGCAGAACATCCACACGGACCTGGCCCAGACGGTCGCGGACGGGCTGGGAATTGCGACGCTCCCCTCCCCGGCTGCCCCGGCTGTGAAGCCACAGACCGACCTCCCGCCATCCGACGCTCTCAGCATCCTCAAGCGCGGCCCTGAGAGCTTCAAGGGTCGGAAGCTGGGCGTCCTCGTCACGGAAGGGGCGGACGTGGCGTTGCTCGGCGAACTCCAGAATGCCGCCGCGGCGGCCGGCGGCGTCGTCGAGATCATTGCGCCTACAGTGGGCGGAGTGATCGGCAGCGATGGCAAGTTGATCCCCGCACACCACAAGATCGACGGCGGCCCTTCAGTGCTGTTCGATGCGGTGGCCCTGCTGATCACAGAAGAAGGCGTGCTTGGCCTGCTCAAGCTGCCCCCGGCCCGTGACTTTGTGTCGGATGCCTATGCCCACTACAAGTTCATCGGCTTCACCGAGGCATCGCTCAAACTGCTCACCAAGGTCGGCATCTCCGACGAGCTTGATGATGGCTTCATACCTTTGGACAGGGCCGCTGACGCCGGCGCCTTCATCCAGTCCTGCGGCGCCCTGCGCTTCTGGGACAGGCCGGATGGCGCCTGAGCCCGGCGGCTCTGCTGACCGACCCACGGTGCCTTCGGGTTGTGCTTTCACCCGCCCGAAGGCCCGTCCCTGCATTACGTTCGCAGGGCCGAGCCCCGGTCAAGGCAATCGGCAGCGCCTCAACCACAGCAACCTACTCACTCCGATTCCCGGCCAGATATGTCATTTTACAATGACCTCCCAAGTGGCGAAGCGTAAGTTCTTCTACTGATCCATGTAGGCGCTCCGCGTCGGCCTTCAGTGCTTGCCGTCAGACAACGCAAATCACGGATGGAAACGCTCATACCATGTTCCATTTACGAGACATTCTCCTCCAACATGACACTCTTCCGAGTGCGCTGGTTCTGAAATGAGTGCGGTCAACCATGTCAGCGAGCGGGCCCGGCGGCGTGATCCGAGCGGTCGGGAGCGCAGGCAGAAGATGGCGGAGCTCATCCGCCCCTTTGTCAGCCCTCTCGGGGCGTGGAACGCGCAGGTGCCACAGTTGAAGGCAATGCTCGCCTCGAGTCACGTTTCCCCCTCGCAGAAAGCTCAGGCGGCTGCGGACGCCGAGAAATTGCTCGCCGAAGTGCGAAGCGCGCAATCAGCGTTCCTGATGGCAACCAGCGAGGTGGCGGGCCACGACCGTGTGCACGATGTCCGGCTGTCCATGTCGCACATCGAGCAGCAGTTGTCCCAGGTACTGGCCAGCCTCTCTTCGTAGCCAGGCCGCGCAACTCTCACTCCGCCGGTGCGTTGTCGCGCTTGAACGGAGGAGCATGCCATGCCCGACATCAAGCACGACAAGATCCGCGACCGCGCCTACGCCCTGTGGGAGGCCGATGGGTCACCTGAGGGTATGGACAAGCAGTACTGGGAGCGGGCTGAGCGCGAGTTGTCGGAGGAGTCCGGGCTCGACATTTCCGAAGAGGAGGCGAGCATCAGCCCGATCCCGCTCCCCGTGGGCCTCCCCGGCAATAGCTGACACGGTTCGCTCGGGATAGCGAAGCGAACCCCTCAACTCGTCACTCGGGAAATATGCGGCACACCCGCAATCGCGCGCGCCAGATCGGCTTGGCTAAATGGCTTTGATAGGCGTGGCAGGGTCTGATTGCCCCCCGACGGGAGCTCCGCATAACCCGTAGCTAGCACGATGGGTATATCGGGCCACCGCATCTGGATGGCTGCAGCAAGTTCCGAGCCGCTCATCCTTGGCATTGCGTGATCGGTGATCACCATGTCGATGTGCTGCGTCTCGAGGCGCTGCAACGCCTCCGAGCCTGACAGCACGTCGATAGCGGTGTGGCCCAGATCTTCGAGCATCGCAGCAGTATTCATGAGCACCAGCGGATCGTCGTCGACTGCCAGGACCACGAGGGACTTGGCTTGGGATGCGGTCGCGTTCTCCCCCGTGTATCCTGTGACGATCTGTACGTCAGTCGCTCCCGCCTCCGCGACAGGCAGATAGATCGTTGCCGTCGTCCCCAGTCCTGGCTCGCTCTCGAGGGTGAGGCGACCCCCGGATTGCTCGGCGAGCCCGTGGACCATCGAAAGCCCCAACCCTGTGCCCTTGCCGACCCCCTTGGTCGTGAAGAACGGCTCGGCAGCGCGAGCCAGGGTCTCGGGATTCATCCCCTCGCCTTCATCGCGGACCGACAGGCGAACGTAGTGACTGTCATCAGAGCCCGGCTCAGCTACCTGCTCTGTCGCAGAAATCGTAAGCGTCCCGCCGGCAGGCATCGCGTCCCGCGCGTTCACGGCCAGATTCAGCAGCGCCGTTTCGAGCTGTGCAGGGTCAGTGAGCACGGCAGGAAGGGCTGGAGGGAACCTGGTCTCGATCCTGATCTGCGGCCCCAAGGAGCGCTGCATCAGGTCAGTCATGTTGTGCACCAGTCCCTGCAATTCCGTCGGCTGCAGCGTCAGATCCTGCCGGCGGGCGAAAGCAAGCATGCGTCCTGTGAGGGTTGAGCCGCGTTGCGCTGCCTCTACGGCATTGTCCAGCAAACGCTCCATCGAGCTGTTGTCGGGAAGACGCTTGCGGAGCAGCTCCAGGCTGCCGAGGATGACCGTCAGCAGGTTGTTGAAATCGTGGGCAACGCCGCCTGTCAGCTGACCGATGGCCTCCATCTTCTGGGACTGGAACAATTGCTCTCGCGCCAGCTCGAGTTTCTTTTGCGCCTCCGCACGCTCCGTGATGTCGCGTGTGATTTTGGCGAAGCCCAGCAGTTCCCCGTCGGTATCCCGAATGGCGTCGATCACCACGCTGGCGAGGAAGCGGGTGCCATCCTTGCGAACCCGCCAGGCCTCCCGCTCATAGCGCCCCTCCCGCCTGGCAGTCGCCAGGGCCTTTGCCGGTTCACCCGCCGCTCGATCCTCGGGCGTATAGAACCGCGCGAAGGACTGGCCGACGATCTCGTCGGCGGAATAGCCCTTGATGCGCTCTGCACCGACATTCCAGTTGGCGACGCGGCCATCCGGCTGCAGCATGTAGATCGCGTAGTCCGTTACGCCCTGCACGAGGCGGCGAAACTGCTCCTCGCTCTGGATCAGCGCCTGCTCGGCCTTCCTTCGCTCCGTGAGGTCCCGGGTTACCTTGGCGTAACCGATGACGTTGCCCACAGGGTCGCGGACCGCGTCGATGACCACATGCGCCCAGAAATGTGTGCCATCCTTGCGGACCCGCCAGCCCTCGTTCTCGAAGCGCCCCTCCGTTCTGGCGGTCCGCAGCGCGTAATCCGGCAGGCCGGCTGCCCGGTCCTGGTCCGTGTAAAATCGGGAGAAATGGTGTCCCAGGATTTCGGCTTCGGAATAGCCCTTGAAACGTTGTGCCCCGGCGTTCCAGCTGGTGACCACCCCATCAATGTCGAGCATGTAGATGGCATAGTCTGTGATGGCATCGAGGAGGAGGCGAGAGCGGCCGTCCTCACTCAGGGATGCCTGAAATCGATCCATTGTATGTGCAAGCCCAATGCGGAATAACGCGACTTAACGGGTCTAGGCTGAGAAGGTTGCGCCAATGCGAGCATTTTTTGGGTAGGTCGCGAACCGGCCGGCCGACGCCTCTCGCTCGAACCGGATACGATCGCTATCTATCAGGTTGTGCGTTGCGAGAACGCGAACGCTCTACCTCGCGCAGTGTGGTCGGGGGCCCGCAACGTGATGAAAATGACCACCATCCTGAACTACGAAGAGCCTTCCCACGTCGCTGTGGCTCAGGCGCTGCCGGTCGAAATGCTGGACGGCGCGAGGGCAATCGAAGAAGTGATCGTCGCCACCTTTCCAGACACGGACGAGCTCAATCGGAGCTTCTGCGCTACAGTCGCCCTTGCTACCTGGGTGTACGAACTGGACAAGGAGCGCCGCCTCGAGATGTCGCCGCGGGAGGTCGCCTACGTCTATCAGGCCGGGCGCATGGCAGCGCAGGAGGTCGCGAGGCATCTGGTGCCGCGCCTGCAGTCAACAGTGGAGTCGATGGACTGGGCGCGCTTCTAGCGACTGTCGTGCCGCGGCATTTTCGAACCGGTGGACGCATCCAACATTGCCCACCGGCGTTGCATATCCACTAAACTGGAGTGCGACAATGCCGGCCACTAACTTCCTTTCGACCCTGGAGCATCCCGGGCGTACCTGGTGGCACCGAGGCGCCCCGTACTCCCGGGCTGAACTCTTCTGGGACGGCGCTGTCCATATCATCGGGCTGGCTCTCGCCCTGGGCCTCGGCGGCGTACTGGTGGCGATGGCGGGCTTTCGGACTGCGCCTGCACTCGTTCCCACCCTCTGCATCTACGTCGCATCTCTCGCGGTAGTGCTTGGCGTCTCGATGGCTTTCAACCTTGCACCGATCTCGCCTGTCAAGCGGGTCCTCGCGCGCCTCGATCAGGCCGGGATCTTCCTGCTCATCGCTGGCACCTACACCCCGATCCTCGCGACGCTCGGCGGCACGACGCTTGGAAACTGGATGCTGATCGGCGTCTGGGCGGCGGCGCTGATCGGCGTCGCGCTCAAGCTCCTCGTCCCCGAACGGTTCGGACGCGCCGCACTAGTGCTCTATCTCGGCATCGGCTGGAGCGGCGTGGCCGTGTTTCAGTCGCTTGCGGCGACACTGCCGCCCAGTACGCTCTGGCTGCTGCTGGCGGGCGGGGTAGCGTATTGCTCGGGCATCATCTTCCACCTGTGGGAGCGACTGCACTTTCACAACGTATTGTGGCACTGCTTCGTGGTCATCGGCGCCGGCTTGCACCTGTGGGCCATTCTGGACTGCATGGTGCTCCGGCGCCTCTAGCGCACCAGCGGGAACGCTGAGCGCACCCGATCATTGATCCTCCGAAATCAGTCGGAGGTTGTCGTGCATCGCTTTCTCATCCTTCTGGCAAGCCTGCTCCTCGTCGCGCCCAGCGCTGCGCAGGCACAAGACTGGCGCACCTATCAAAACGAAACCTACAACTACGCCATCGAACATCCGACAGCGGGGTTTTCGATATCGGAGACGGACAAGGGCCTGACGCTCATCGAAGCGGACGGGCGTGGGCAGATCGACATCTACGGCGCGGTCAACGACATGGGTGTCGGCCCCGCTCAATTCGAGGACACCCTAGCGGGAGCAGACCGCATCAAGGAGATCACCTACAGCCGCAGGGGCAACTCGTGGCTCGCCATCTCCGGGTACTATCGCCGCGAGAATGACGCGGCCGATGACCTGATCTTCTACGCCAAGTTCATGTTCTCGCCCGACCGAACCCTTCTCTCGGCGTTCGAGGCAAGCTATCCCTTGGCGGACAAGGAACGCTTCGATCCGATTATTGAACGGATGGAAGACAGCCTCACGGCGCCACGACGATCGAGCGTGGGTGCGGTGCAGATTGAGTAGAATGGATCGAGCCTGCGTACATTCCGCACGCAGGCTCATCAAACGTCCGCAACGGAACTGTCGCGGCCTCCGCCGTCTCATTTACCATCATACAGATGAGGAAAAGCCGTTTGCCTCCTCCTCGGTCGGCAGGCGGCCTTGCGGCGTCAGGGTATCGACGGTCTGCGGCAGGTTCGTGCTGAGGCGCCGCAGGAGTTCATCCCTTGCTAGGCCGGTCTGCGACTGCAGGTGATCGACGACCTGCGACCCGAGCGCCCGCTCCAGGACCTGCGGATCAATGGTGCGGTTGGGGCCGTCCTTAACCCAGGACTCCGCCTCGTCACCGTGACCGGTTTGCCTGAAGCGATCGAGGAGGCCATCGAGGCCATCCTTCAGCACTCCACCTGTCCCCGCGCCACCCAGCATGCCGCCGAGGCCCCCTAGTATGTTGCCCAATCCGCCATTTCCACCGAACCCCGTGCCGAACGCGCTGGCGGGGGTGCCCGTTGCGGGGTTCTGACCATCCGGCTTGCTGCCGAGAGCGTCGCCCAGCGCCTTGCCGATCTGCTCGCGGTGCGTGAAGCCGGCGACCGCCAGTGTGGCGAGCAGCGCAATCGCGGGCGTCGCCATGTTCAATCCTCTAGCCATTTTGATCCTCCGTTTGATCAGGTATAGCGAACCGCGCCGCCAATAGTTCCTCCCGGCCGCTCCGGAGAGAGGGATGCGAAGGGGCCCGCAAGTTTACGAGCCCCTTCGCAGCGGTTGGTCAGCCCGCGGTGGCACCAGAGACGACGTAAACGGTGACCGTATCGCCTTCTGCGGTTGCACCAAGTACGTCCGCGAGGGTTGCACCACGTGCCTGGATGGCCGCGACCGCCGCGGCGTTCGCTTCCAGGGCCTTGCGGATATTGGTGGCGCCTTCAGTGGCAAGCGCCGTGCTGACGTCGTCGGCCTCGCATTCCGACACCAGCACCACCTTGACGTTGCCGGCCGGCGTGATCGCCGCCGGATCGGCCATTTTCATGTTCGACATCATCGATGCGAGCCCGTTGGCGTCGCACGCTACCGTGTCGCCCGCGGTGGCCGACAGGACAGCCTCGACAGCTGCCGCTTCCTCGAGGCTGACGTTTCCATCGCCGTTCGCGTCCAGTACGACGCTGGCGTTGCCGCTCGCGGCAATCGCGGCATTTGCGGCGGCGATTTCGTCTGCGCCGATCGAGCCGTCCCCGTTTGCATCGACAGTCAGGCTGGCCGAGGCATTTGCTCCGCCAGAGGCGGTACCGGAGGCCGAGGCCGCGGCATCCGCCGCTGCCTGTTCTTCAGAGGTGATGTTGCCGTCGCCGTTCACGTCGACTGTGACAGCGGCATCGGCACCCGCCGCCGCGTCGGCCTGGGCGAAAGCCGCAGGTGTCATGGCGAGCGCGAAGGCGGTAGCTAGACCGAGAACTGAAGTGCGTTTCATTGTTTTTCTTGCCTTTTATGAAGCCGGGTCAGTGCGTAACTTCATCGGCGGGACTTGGTTGCACCCCCATCGCCCGGCGCCGCCTCAACGAGCCTCACCTCATCGTCCATTGTTTCCTCTGCAGAGTTGCCGGCCGACTGAGAGGGGGCCGCAACCCCGGCGTTGCGGGCGTGTTTGTCGGCAATCAGTCAGCTTGT
>NZ_JAQGJL010000107.1 GCF_028290645.1 Devosia sp.
GGTGACGGGTGCTGCCGGTGGCCTGGGGCGCGAGATCGCCATCCAACTGGGTGCGCGGGGCTGCGCGGTCGGGATCGCCGACATCAATGCGGCAGGCACCGCCGAGACGGCGCGGCTGGTGTCGGCGGCCGGTAGCGAGGCGCTGGAGATCGTCGGGGATTTTACCCTCGAAGGGGCGCCCGAAGCGGCGGTGGGCAGGGTCGTCGAGCGGTGGGGCGGCATCGACATTCTGGTCAACAATGCCGGATACGGGGTGATCGAGCCCTTTCTCGACAGCAGCTTCAAGTCCTGGACCCGCACGCTGGCGCTCAACGTCACGGCGCTGGCCATGGCCTGCAAGGCGGCGGGCCGAGTGATGCGCGATCAACGTTCTGGCCGCATCGTCAACATCACCTCGCCGGGCTCGCGCATGGCGCTGCCCGACTACACGGCTTACACTGCCAGCAAGGCGGGCGTGGACTCGATCACCCGCGCGCTGGCGGTGGCGATGGCGCCCTATGGCGGGCTGGTGAACTCGCTGGCCCCGGGCATGATGGACACCGAGATGCAGCGCTCGACCGAGGTCGAACTGGCCCGCGTCAACGGCCGCAGCGCCGACCTCCAGGCCTTCCTCGACGAGCGCACCCGCCGCGTGCCGCTCGGCCGCCGCGCCGAGATCGCCGAGGTGGCGGAGTCGGTGGTGTGGCTTTGCCTCGATGCGCCGAAATACATGACCGCCGAGCGGCTCAACATGTCCGGCGGCCTCGACAAGGATTGATCAGATGAACCGCAATTCGCCTCCTGCGGAGGCCGATACTGGCGCCCTCAAGGCGCGCGCCACCGTCCTCCGCCGCCACATGCTGACCATGGCCCGTGGCCAGGGCGCCGGCTACATCGGCCAAGGGCTCGGCATCGCCGATACGCTCACGGCGCTCTATTTCCACGAACTGCGCTACGACCCGCAGAACCTCGGCTGGGCCGACCGCGACCGCTTCCTGCTGTCCACCGGCCATTATTCGATCGCGCTTTGGGCGGCGCTCGCCGAGGCTGGGATCATCCCGGTCGAGGAGCTCGTTACCTACGGCGCCGATAACAGCCGGCTCGAAATGTCGACGCTCGATACAACGCCGGGCGTCGAAGTGATCGGCGGCTCGCTCGGCCACGGGCTGGGGCAGGGGGTGGGTCAGGCGCTCGGCCTCAGGCTCGATGGCTCCGATGCTCGGGTCTTCGTCGAACTCTCCGACGGCGAAATGCAGGAGGGCTCGACCTGGGAGGCCGCCATGTCGGCGAGCCACTTCCGCCTTGACGGGCTGGTGGCGCTCGTCGACTGCAACGGCATCCAGGCCGATGGTCCCGTGGTGCTCGACATGGAGCCGGTGGCCGACAAGTGGACCAGCTTCGGCTGGGAGACTTTCGAGATCGACGGCAACGACATGGACGCCGTCGTCGCGACACTGGCTAAGGCGCGCCAGCGCAACGGCAAGCCCAAGGCCATTGTGCTGAGAACCCTACCCGGCAAAGGCGTGCGGCGAATCGAGCAGAGCGAGAAATCGCACTTCTTCCGCGTCGACGTCAGCCAGTGGGACTCGATCATCGACGAGTTCGAAAAGAGCGTGGGAGCCGGCCAATGACCGCCGCGATGGAAGCCGGCCGGACGCTGGCCATGGGCGAAAACGAGGCCGCCCGCGGTGGCCGCAAGTCCATCGACGCGCCGTTCGGCAAGGCACTCGCCCGCATCGGGCAGCAGCGGAAGAACATCGTCGGGCTCACCGCCGATCTCGGCAAGTACACCGACATCCACCCGTTCCGCGACGCCCATCCCCATCGCTTCTTCAATGTCGGCATGGCCGAGCAGAATCTCGTCGCAGTGGCTGCGGGGCTGGCGCGGACGGGGAAGCAGCCCTTCGCCACCACCTATGGCGTGTTCGCCAGCCGCCGTGCCTTCGATTTCGTCGCCATCGCGCTGGCCCATTCCAACCTGGACGTGAAGATCATCGCCGGCCTGCCGGGACTCACGACAGGCTACGGGGGCACGCACCAGGCCATCGAAGATCTGGCGCTGATGCGGATGATCCCGGGGCTGACCATTATCGACCCGATGGACGCCACCGAGATCGACGCCGCGACGGTCGCGATGTCTGACCATCCGGGCCCAGTCTATATGCGTTTGCTGCGCGGTACTGTGCCGGTGGTGCTCGAGCCGGGCTACAAGTTCGAGATCGGCAAGGCGCGGAAGCTCCGCGACGGCATGGATGTCGGCATCATCTCAACCGGCCTGATGAGCGAACGAGCGATCGATGCCGCCACGGCGCTGGAAAAGCGGGGCATCTCGGTGGGCGTGCTCCACGTCCCGACGATCAAGCCGTTCGATACACATGCGGTTGCCGAGTTTGCCGCATCGGTCGGCAGCGTCGTAACGGCCGAGAACCACGTGGTGGTCGGCGGGCTCGCCAGCCTCGTGGTCGAGACTTTGTTCGATGCCGGGATATCGAAGAAGGTGACACGGATAGGCCTGCCCGACCGCTACATCGAATGCGGCGCCGTGCCGACGCTGCAGCAAAAGTATGGGCTGACGGTCGAGGCTGTCGTTGAGAGAATTGCAGCGCTCGATTGAGCTACCACATCGAGTGGGTGGTAGGGCCGGTTTAATGGCAGCAGTCCCGGCGGAGGAGAACACGTGAAAATCACCGAGATCGAGACCTTCACCGTCGGGGCGGGCTGGAAGAACTGGCTGTTCGTTAAGGTGCATACCGATGCCGGCATCCATGGCATCGGCGAGGGCACGCTGAACGGCTTCATCGCCACCACCCGAGGCGGGGGCGCATGAGCTGAAGCACCTCGCCATCGGGCAGGACCCGCGCCGCATCAGTTCGCTAGCTAAGCGCATGCTCGACAGCGTGTCGCTCGATGGCGGCCACATCCACCGGACGGTGATCGCCGCAGTCGAAGTCGCCTGCTGGGACATTCTCGGCAGGAGCCTCGGCGTGCCGATCCACCAGCTGCTGGGAGGGCAGGTGCGCGACACCGTGCTCGGGTACGCCAATGGCTGGTACCGCACCGAGCGTGCCCCCGAGACCTTCCTCGACGCGGCCAGGGCCGTCCTCGCCAAGGGCTTCAAGGCCTTCAAACTCGATCCCTTCGGCACCGCACAGGGCTTCATCTCGCGCGACGAGCTCGAGCTCAGCTACGAGATCTGCCGCAGGCTGCGTGACAAGCTGCCGGCCGACACCCGCATTCTCATAGACGTGCACGCGCGCTTCACCGAGATTGCGGCGCTGCAGGCGGCCGAACGCTTCGCCGACCTCGACATCTACTGGTGGGAAGAGCCGACTTCGCGCGACCGGCAGGAAACGGTGCACGAAGTGGCGCACCGCTCGCCGATACCAGTGGCAACCGGCGAAATGTACGACACGGTCGGCCAGTTCTATTCGCTGGCCGCCGGTGGCGGGGTGAACATCTTCCAGCCCGAACCGATGTCACTGGGGGGCATCGGCCCTTCAATGCAGGTGGCAAACCTGGCGCTTGCCCATGGCAGCTACATCGCCCCCCACCAGAGCGGCGGTCCGGTGGCAACGGCGGTGTGCCTGCAACTTGCGGCCGCAGTGCCGAACTTCCTGATCCAGGAGCACTTCGACGCCTTCAACGATGCGTGGCCGTTCGACCTCGTCACCTGGCGGCCGAGCATCGACCCCAGCAACGGCCACCTGTCGCTGCCCGACGCGCCGGGTCTCGGCATCGATCTCAATATCGATGCCATCAAGGAGCATCCATACGATCCAAACGCCTACCTGAACGTCCACACCGAGGGCTGGGAACAGCGGCTGGGTACCGACGCCCAAAACAAGGCCAGGAAAAAGAGCTAAGCGCTTTCGCGATCGACAATCTCGAACCCCAGGCTCGTGATCGTCGCCAGCTTCTGCTTGCCGCCGAGCCGGTCCAGAAGCTGCCGGACCGCGCGCCGCCCCATCTCGTAGCGGTTCACCTTCACCGTGGTCAGTGGCGGATAGAGCTGCGCTGCAAGATCCATGTCGCCATAACCGGCGATGCCGATGCGGTCGGGGATGGCCCAGCCGCGGCGGTGGCATTCCTGCACCGCGCCGATGGCCAGCGTGTCGGACGAAAAGAAGATCGCGTCGATATCCCTGTGCCGCTCGGTGAGCGTCACCAGCGCCTGTGCGCCGCCCGCGGCGGTGATCGGTACCTCCACTTCCATCGAGGCGTGGTTCTTGATCCCGAGTTCGGTGAGCGCCGCGTGATAGCCGGTGCGGCGCTGCTGCAACCGGTCGTTGCCGTGGATCGGCGTTGAGACGAAGCCGATGCGTTTGTAGCCCTTGGCCGCGAGATGCATGGTCATGGCGTAGGCGGTTTCGAAGTTCGAAACGCCGACCACCATGTCGATCGGATGCCGGCCCTTGATCTCCGAAATCTCGACCACCGGCGCCCCGCTCGACACCAGGAGTTGCCGCGCCACCTCGCTCTGCACGAAGCTCTGGAGGATCATCCCGGCGGGGCGCCAGCCGAGCAGGGTGCGGATCGAGGCCTCTTCGGCTTCGGTGGTGAATTCGCCCTGCACTAGCAACATCGAATAGCCGCCCTGCTGGCACTCGTCGGACATGCCCTGAACCTGTTCGGCGATACCGGAGTTGATCAGCGGCGGCACCACGGTGCCGATCATCCGGCCAGTGCCCTTCATGCTCGAGGCAAGCCGGTTGGGCACGAAGCCGGCGGCCTCGATCGCCTCCAGCACCTTCGCTCGAGTTGCGGGAGCGACCATGTCGGGGTTGGAGAGCACGCGTGAAACCGTCATCGGCGCGACGCCGACGCGCTTGGCGATCTCGCGCACCCCCAACCGCTCCAGCGGCTTCTTCTCGCCGCCGTCATCCGAGTTGGCCATGCGGTTCCTCAAATTCCGCAGGAATCATAGTCGCGAGCGCTGCGTAGCGCCAGCACAACGAGTCGCTCGGGTTCAGTACCATTTCCTTTGACCATATCAAATGGTTCCGGTACCATTTGCGTGAGTAGCGACTGTGGTTTCGAAACGAAGGTGGCCAGACCACTACACGAGAGGTATTGACACTTATAATAGTATAATAGCTGATGAGGGTGTGGCGAAGCGCTGACCGGGAGGCTCCCGCAACAGCGCCGCCTGCAGGGAGGATATGCATGAACAGCGCGGCGCCAGCCACGATTGAACCCTTGACTGCGCCCTCGCTGCGCAACCGGGTGATTGCGTTCATCGCCGTCGGCGAAGTCGGGGTGATAGCGGCGCTGCTGCTGCTGGTGGCGTTCTTCTACTTCATGCAGCCGGCCTTCCTGTCCGAGCGCAACATCCGCGCCATCCTCAACGTCGTCTCCTTCGTGGGCATCATTGCCATCGGCCAGACCATCCTATTGGTGGCCGGCGAGTTCGATCTGTCGGTGGGCTCGGTGGCTGGCGTCTCTGCCGTGGTTGCGGCGCAACTCATGACGTTGCTCGCTTGGCCTGTCCCGCTCGCGATCCTCGGCGGCATGGGCGTCGGCGCATTCATCGGCCTGATCAACGGCATCATCGTCGTTAGATTCAGGATACCGGCCTTCATCCAGACGCTTGGCATGCTGTTCATAGGGCAGGGGCTGATCCAGTTGGTGACCGGCGGCTACCCAGTCTATCCGCTGCCCAAGGAAGTCACCGATTTCGGCATGAGCGCCATCGCTTTCGGGCTCGGCTGGAGCTTTGCCTTCTTCATCGTCGCGGCCGTCGTCGCCGATTTCGTGCTGCGCCGCACCGTGCTGGGCCGCAACCTCTACGCCACCGGCGGCAACACGGAAGTGGCCCGGCTCGTCGGCATCAACACCACCATCTACAAGATCGGCGCCTTCATCACCGTCGGTGCTCTGTCGGCTATCGCGGGGATGTTCGTGATGGCCGACCTGCAGAGCGGTACCACCTCGATCGGTTCCGGTTGGGAGCTCATCGTCATCGCCGGTGTGGTGGTCGGCGGCGTCAGCCTGTTCGGCGGCGCTGGGACCATCGCTGGCGGCGTCGTCGGCATCCTGATGCTCAAGGTGGTGCAATCCGGCCTCGTGGTCATCGGCGTCAACTCGAATTGGCAACAGATCGCGGTGGGGGTGATCATGGTGCTCGCCGTCGGCCTCGACATCTTGCGCCGCCGCTACTTCACCGTTGGCGCAGGCGCCAAGACCGCCGCAGCCAAGAAATCCAGAACCAAGAGCAATACCGGGGCCTAGGCCCTGCCGGCACGACGTTCAGCACCACGCACAATCGCGGGCAAATGGAGGAGAGGAACCATGAACATCTCGAAGAGGACTGTAGTCAAAGGGCTGCTCGGCACTGCGGCGCTGGTCGCCAGCATGGGCACGGCGGGCGTCAGCTACGCGGCCGACGTGAACCTGCTTTGGGTGCAGGCAATGAAGGATCACCCGGTGCATCGGCTGATGCAGGCGGGCTTCCTCGATAAGTGTAAGGAGCTCGGCTACACCTGCGAAGTGGTGGGCGACCCGTCCGCCACCAACTGGGATATCCCGGCGACCCTGCCGCTCGCCGAAGCTGCGCTCTCGCGCACCAAGTTCAACGCCGTGGGCGTCTATGGTCCCGATCCGGCGATCTACTCGTACATCACCAAGCTCGGCAAAGAGGGCATGCCGGTCGTCTCCTGGCACGTGCTGCCGCCCGAGGGCACGGTCGATGGCCTGATGGCCGCCGCCGCGCAGGATATCGCGGCTGCCGGCACCAATGCCGCGATCGCCATTGGAGACAAACTCGGCGGCAAGGGTACCATCGCCCTGACCCAAGGTGCCTCGAACGACACTGAGAACGCCATGTCCGACGCTTTCCGCAAGACCATCGCGGAAAAGTACCCGGACATCAAAGTGCTCGAGACCCAGATGGAAGGCTTTGAGCCGTCGGCGGCCGAGGGCAAGGCCATCGCGATCCTCCAGGGCAACCCCGACGTTAACGCAGCGTTCGGCACCACCGGCAACTCGATCCAGACCTGGTCGGGCGCGGCCCGCAAGGCTGGCCGCGACGTGGTGATCATCGGCATGGACTACATCCGCCAGAAACTCGACCTGGTGAAGTCCGGCGCCGCCTACGGTATCTAGGCGCAGCCTCTCTACGAGGAAAGCGCCAAGGTGGCCGAACTGCTCGGCGATCTCGCCCGGGGCAAGACCGTTACCTACATGAACGTGCTGCCCTCCAAAGTGATCACGGCAGCCGATCTCGACCCCTATTACAAAATGCTTGAAAGCGCCGGCCAGTAAGCCATCCCTCGTGCCGCGCCGGTCCTTACCAGGGGGACCGGCGCGGTTATCCCTTTCCAGCCGAGACTGCGACCATGGACCCGATCTTTTCCGCCCGCGGCATCGTCAAGGCCTTTGCCGGCGTGCAGGCCTTGCGCGGCGTGGATTTCAACGTGCTGCCAGGTGAGATCCACGCGCTGCTCGGCCAGAATGGCGCCGGCAAATCGACGATGGTGAAGATCCTCAACGGCGTGCACCCTGCCGGCTCCTACACTGGCGAGATTGCGTTGGCCGGCAAAACAGTGAGCTTCGCGTCGCCCGCCGAAGCGCGGGCCGCCGGCGTCGGCTATGTGCCGCAGGAGGTCGAGGTGCTGGAACAGCTCTCGGTGGCTGAGAACGTCTTTGCCGGCCACACCGGGCTGGGCGAGGGCGTGCTGATCAATCGCCGCAAGCTCGAGGACCGCACCCGGGCCATCCTCGATGATCTCGGCCTTACCATCGACCCCAAGGCTATCGTCGCCTCTCTCACCTCGGCGCAGCGCCACCTGGTGATGATAGCCCGCGCGCTGGCGCTGAAGCCGCGCGTCTTGATGCTCGACGAGCCGACCGCCTCTCTCTCCGGCACCAAGGTTGAGGCGCTGTCGGAAGTCCTCCGCCGGCTGAAGCGGCAGGGCGTCACCATGATCTACATCACTCACCGGCTGCCCGAGGTGCTGGAGGTTTGCGACCGCGCTACCGTGCTGCGCGATGGACGCGTGGCCTCGGAACTCGGCCGCGATGAGTTCGACGAGGAGCGCTTCATCTTCGCCATGTCTGGCCAGCGGTTGCAGAAGCTGTTCCCGCGGCACGAAGCGCCAGCTGGCGCCCAACCGATGCTGACGGTCGAGCATCTCAAGGTCGCCGGCAAGCCGGGCGCCATCTACGGCGCGCGCGATGTCAGTTTCACGGTGGGCGCGGGCGAGATCGTCGGCCTTGCAGGCCTCCTCGGCTCAGGCCGTAGCGAAATCCTCCACGGTATCTTCGGCCGCGTGCCAGCCGAGGGCACGGTGAAGGTCGATGGCAGGCCCATCGATTTCCGCTCGCCCCGCGACGCGCGCGACGCCGGCATCGCGCTCCTCACCGAGGACAGGAAGCGCGACGGCCTGCTGTTCAACCTGCCTGTCGGCGCCAACATCACCATAGGCAATCTGGAGCCGCTGTCCGCCCGCGGCCTAGTCCGCGCCGACCGCGAGAAGAGCGCCGTCCTCGAAGCGATGCGCCAGCTCAACGTCAAGGCGCCGTCTCCGCAAGCCTCGGTGGCACACCTGAGCGGTGGCAACCAGCAGAAGCTGCTGTTCGCCCGCGTGCTGATGCGCGCCCCAAAGGTGCTCCTTCTGGACGAGCCGACCAAGGGCGTCGACGCCGCCACCCGGCATGAAATCTACCGCCTGGTGGTCGAGCTCGCCGAAAAAGGCGTAGCGCTGGTCATCGTTGCCTCCGAGCTCGAGGAAGTCCTGGGTCTCTGCGACCGCTGCCTCACCATCGCCGACGGCCGCATCGTCGATGAGTTCAAGCGCGGCGAAGGAGGCGAGGATCGTGTGCTGCGCGCTGTGGCTGCGGCGCAGGCGGAGACGGTGCGGGTGGCGTCCTAAACCCGAAACGCCTCGAACCTCAGCGTCCCCGTGGTGCTCTCGCCCGGCGCCAGCACTATGATCCCGTCTTGCGGGTCGCCAAATCCCTCGGGCCGGTTGAACGCTCCCGAGGCGTTGGTCTGTGGCTCGACGCAGAAGAAACTCTCGGCCGGGTCAGCGTAGAACATGATGTGCCCGTAGGGAGCCTCGCCCTTTATGGTGATGCCTGCGCCGCGGCTGGGGAAGGTGACGGTGGCGCTGCCGTCCCAGCCACCATAGTCGGTGCAGCGCCAGTACTTCGGGAGCGGCTGCGCGGTGTTGAACGACACATCCGGCGGCAGGCCTATCCGCTGACCGATCATCCCTTCCGGCTCGTTGAGGTGGAGGGTCGTCGCCCCGAACTGCACCGTTGTATCCCTGTCGCGGTCGAACCACGGGTGATGGCCGAAGCCGAACGGCATGGTTCGCGTGCCGGTATTGGTCACGCTGGTCGCCAGCTCGAGCCCGGCGTCCGTGAGGGTGAAGCGCTGCTCTGCACTGTAGGAGTACAATGCTGGATCGGCGACCTCGAGCGTCAGCACCGCGCCGCTGGGCCCAGCCTGTTCCGCGACCCACGACCGGTGCCAGGCGGTCCCGTGCACGTGATAGATTTCGGGCGGATTGTTCGCCTCGAAGGTGTAGCGACGGCCCTCGAACTCGAAGGCATTGTTGCCGATGCGATTGGCGAACGGGATCATCGGGAACGACGCCACGCCCAGCACATTGCCGGCACTGCGGTTGGCATCCGACAGCGGCCGCATCACGTCGATGCCATCGATCCTAAAACTGGCGATACTCCCTCCGATGGCCGGCGCCAGATCGACCGCGAGCCGTCGGGTGCGGAGTTCGAGATGCTCAGAAATTGCGGCCATAGCCGGCACTCCATCCACCGTCGACCGACAGCATTTGCCCCGTAGTGTAGGTGTTGAGCGGGTCGCAGAAGAACAGCACGGTGTCAGTGACTTCCGCCGCCGATCCCGGCCGCTTCACCGAAGCATGCCCGAGCATCGCCGCGTCACCCGCCAACAGCGGCTCGCCGACTGCGCCGACGCCGACGGCGTTGACCAGCACCTTGGGCCCGAGCTGCATGGCCATCGTCCGTACCGTCGCCAGTACGCCGGCCATCGCCACCGAGAAGTCCGGATGCCGCCGCATAGGCATGCCAGCCGCCGCAGAGACGAGAAACAAGATGCGCCCGCTGCCGCGCGCGAACATGGCGTCGCCCGTCCTTCGCGCCGCCTTCAGCAGTGGTGCGGGATCGTAGCCCACGACCGGCAAAAGCGGCAGCGACACGAGGAGGATGTCGGGCATCGGCGCGACCGTTTCGACCGTCGCGCCATTGGTCCGCAACGCGTCCAGTGCCGCCGCAGACAGCGGGCTATGCTCCCCGCGCAACGCGACGAAGGTGTTCTGGAGTTCGATCCGCATGCTGTGCCTCACATCATGTAGCCGGCGGTCCAGCCGCCATCGACGGCCAGCACCTGGCCGTTGATGTAACCGGCGCCCGGCGAACTGAGGAACAGTACCGCTTCGGCGATCTCCTCGGGAGTGCCGGGGCGGCCAAGCGGCAGATGCTGCATGAACTCTGCGGTCCGCCCCGCGAACTTGCCGTCGGTGCCATAGAACAGCGAGCGCGTGCCCTCGCTCATGATCGAGCCGGGCGCGATAGCGTTGGTTAGGATGCCCTGCGGCCCTAGCTCCAGCGCCATCGAGCGGGTCATGTGGATGATGCCTGCCTTGGCGGCAACGAACGGGCTCTGCAGCCGCATCGCGGCGAGCCCCACCACGGAGGCGATGTTGATGATCCGCCCGCCTTCGCCCTGCGTCACCATCGGCTGCAGCGCTGCATGGCTCATCAGGTAGAGTCCATCGAGATCGATGCGGGTGATCCGCTCCCACTCCTCGAGCGGGAAGGCATCTATGTTCACCCGGTGGACGAAGCTGTTCACCCCGGCATTGTTTACGAGGATGTCGATCCGCCCGTAGCGGGCAATGGTCTCGGCCACACCGGCTTCGGTGGAGTCCTTGCTGGAGATGTCGATGACCGCCGCGAGCGCATCCGGCAGTTCCGCGGCATAGGCCTCGGCGCCCTCGCGGTTGATGTCGGCGACGACGAGACTGGCGCCGTTATCGCTGAGCCGCCGTACGATGGCGCGCCCGATCGTTCCCGCGGCGCCGGTGACCAAGGCCACCCGCCCCCTCATATCGACCTGCATTGGCACGACTCCTCCAGCCCCGCCCCAATGCTATTATAATATCTCTCCGGGAGCGGCAATCGCGCTTTACTCGATGCGTGGACCCGACTACCGGGCTGGCGCCCACTACCATCGACAGCGACTGGACTTCTCCGGCGTAACAAGCGGTTTGGTCCCATGCTTGAACAGCGTGGCGATCTCATGCGCGTACTGATCCTGAGCGAGGAATCCCACCGCCTGATCCTCGACCAGGCAAAGCTGCCAAAGCCGGCATATAGCGCCGCTATTCGGCGTCCGGATGGGCTATGGGACGTGCAGGTCGACGATGAGGTAGCCGCCGCGATCGACCATGCGAGACTGCAGAACGAAAGCGATGATGACGCCGTGAGCCGGCTGGTGCGGGACGCCATCGGGCAGCGCCCGAGCTAGCCACAACTTGCGCGGCTAGGGGGAGATCAGCTTTGTGCGGAGACGTCTCTTGCGCGAGTACGGTCTGCCAGCATCAGTGCCGGATGGGCGTAGCTGAAGCTCACTTTGTCTCCAGATTGTGCCGCCCAATTTCGGAGATGTGCCGTTCGCCGCAAAGCGCGATCGTCATGTCTAGCTCGTTGACAATGATGTCGAGCGCCAGCCTGACGCCGGCCTTGCCGAGCGCGCCGAGCCCGTAGAGGAATGGGCGGCCTATGTAGGTACCGCGAGCACCGAGAGCGATAGCGCGAAATACGTCCTGACCAGAGCGGATTCCTCCGTCCATGTGCACCTCGATGCGATCGCCAACTGCCTCGACGATCGATGGCAGCTTGCTGATGGTCGAGGTTGCGCCATCGAGCTGGCGCCCACCATGGTTGGAGACAATGATGGCATCTGCCCCGGTGGAGGCGGCCATATGGGCGTCGTCGGCGTCCATGATGCCCTTGAGGATCAGCTTGCCGGGCCAGCGGTGGCGGATCCAGGCCAAGTCTTCCCAGCTGAACTCAAGGTCGAACTGGTCGGCGACCCATGCCGACATCGACGTCAGGTCGTCGGCGCCCTTCGCATGTCCCACGAGGTTGCCAAGCCGATGACGCCGGGTGGCGAGCATCTGGGCACACCAGCGCGGACGCATTACCAGTTGCAGGGCAGTCGACAGACCCAGCCGGGGGGGAGTCGACAGGCCGTTGCGCAGATCCTTGTGCCGCTGACCGACCACCTGCAGATCGAGCGTCACCATCAAGGCCGAGCACTTCGCCTGCATCGCGCGCTGGATCAGGGCGTCGACGAAGCCTCGGTCGCGCATAAAATAAAGCTGGAACCAGAACGGCTTCGTGCAACGCGCGGCGACGTCCTCGATCGAGCAGACGCTCATCGTCGACAGGGTGAATGGGACACCGAACTCCTCCGCGGCTTGTGCTGCTAGGATTTCGCCATCCGCATGCTGCATTCCGGCAATGCCAGTCGGTGCCAAAGCCACCGGCATTGCCACAGGCTGGCCCACCATGGTCGAGCGCAGCGACCGGTCGCTGAGCTTTCGTCCGACGCGCTGCCTGAGTTTGATGGCGGCCAGATCGGCCTCGTTAGCGCGGTAGGTCGCCTCGGTATAGGCTCCGGAATCCACGTAATCGAAGAACATGCGCGGCACGCGTCGTCGCGCAAGTGCCTTCAGATCGGCAATCTCTAGGATCGGCCGCGACACGGCGCCCCTACTCGACCACGACGACGCTGTGGATACTGAAGTCCGGCACTGTGATCAGCAGCTTGCCGCCTTCCGTGCGGTGGGCCAGCTGAGTTCCAGGTGCGGCGTAGACCGAGCTAGCTGCGCTGAGCCCCACTCGGGCAAGATCGAGCGACACCTCGACGCCGGAAGCCCACATCACGTTGTCCCCGATCGACAATCGGTTGGGATCGCCAGCGTGGTGATTGCAGAGGTGGATCACCTGCCGCCCGCCCTGCCGGTTGAGCGTGACTTCGATGCCCGGGCCGGCATTGGTGGTGAGGAGCGGATCGGCCACCGCACCGGCAACCAGTACGCCGACCAGCCGCTTGATCCACAGGTTGGGGATTCCGTCGCACTTGATCGGGAACGGCAGGTAACGGCAGACGCCCGCGCCAAAGCGATGCTCTACGAGGCCTGGATGCGCACGCTCCCAGTCGGGCGGCGCATCGCCCCACAATACGGTCGTCGCGTCCGTGCGTCGTGCCTCGGGCTCGGCCAGCCGGCCGAGTGTCCGGCCACCGGCCAGCGTCACCGCCACGGCCGGCTGGTCGACCAGGATGGGGAGCGGCGTCACCGAGGACTTTAGGGCGTCATCGTCGAGCGTCAGGTAGACGAAGTCGGCCAGTACGGCGCCGGCGTAGGTGACCCCGAACACGTCAGCCAGCGCGAAGTCGGCTCGTTGCATGCCGTTCTCGTCGAACAGCGAGGCATTGCCGGCGGCAATCAGCGTGCCGCCGCCTTGCACATAGGCGCGGAGCTTTGCGACTTCGGCATTGCTGAGTGCGGTCTGCTCGGCGAGAACGATGGCGCGATAGGACGAAATGTCCTTGTCGAGACGCACGATGTCGTACTGCACGTGCTGCGCGATCAATGCTTCATGCACAGCCTCGGCGGACGCAGACATCCGCAGCCAGTGCGCCGACGCCTTGCGCGGCTTGCTAGCAAGCACAAGCCCGACGTCGGATACCCCGATCGCGCCGACCAGCCATGGTTCGAGCGCCTTGATCGGGTGGAACACCTTGCCGAAGGTTTCGAACTGGCCGGGATCGGTCGATCCGTCCGGCAGCGGCACCTGGCCGATGGTCGGGTTGCCGGCCTGCGCCACGAGGATCGCCGCCTCGAGCTGCAGGATCGTCGCCGGCTTCTGATCCAGCGCGTTCCAGCCGCCGCCCAGCGGGGTGCGCGAGACGCCACCCGCCGTCATCATTTCGAACGGCTTGCTCTGCCCCTTGGCCCAGCGGGCGATGAAGCTCTGGCGGGTGTAGTGAGGCGCGTGCCCTTCTATCGAGATCAGGTCGCCGGAATCGAGCGGGTCGCCCGGCGCGCCGGCGGCGTTGTAGGTGATCACCGCATCGGGCCGATGCTTGCGCAGCACCGCGTAGGCGCGGTTCATGAAGCCATCGACCTCACCAGCCATGACGTCGAAGATCGCGTCGGTCTCCTCGGCGGTCGGCCTCAGGGGCAGGCCCTTGCCGGTGATCTCGCGATAGCGCTTCTGCGCGTGCAGCGAGTAGTCCGGCACTGGATGCGGCTGGATCATCCAGGTTTCCTGCGGCAGGTGTCGGGCCAGCGGGATGATATCGAGCCAGTAGCCGTCCACCTCGTAGTTCGACGCCAGCTCCTCGAGCTGGGCCAGCAGGAACTCCGCATAGGGGGAGCAGACCGAGGCGTGCCAGAACGGACCGGTTTTGTGTGGGTCACCGGCCTCATTGGCCGCCCGCCATTCCGGGTGCAGCCCCATGGCGTAGTTGTCGAAGAACATGCTGACATAGGCCATCAGCTTGATGTTGCGCTTCTTCAGCTCGTGCAATAGCTCACCGAGGATGTCGCGCGGATATTGCAGCCCCAGTGAGCTCGGGTAGTAGCAGACCCCGTGATGGTCCTTGCAGTAGAGCTGCACGCAATCGACCCCGGCGCGTTCATAGGCATCGCCATAGGCGACGGCGTCGAATTTCTCGCCCCGGTTCTGCGCCCATTGCGGCGACACATAGAGAAGATGGACCTTGCGAAAGCTCTTGCGAAACCACTGCGACATGCGATTCCCCCCACTGACGGCCTGCGCCGTACTCATTTGACAGCGCCGGCGGTCATGCCTTTGCGGATTTGCTTCTGGAACACGAAGTAGAAGACGATCATCGGCAGCACGGTGAGGCTCATGATGGCGAACAGTTCGCCCACCGAGGTCTGCTGTGCCATCGAGGACGGCTTGTAGGCGG
>NZ_JAQGJL010000113.1 GCF_028290645.1 Devosia sp.
TACGAGGCGAATTCCTGCGCATCGCACCTACAACCTGGGGTTTGTAGACCGCTACATCGATCAGTACCTGTGGGACATACGGGACCAGGCAGCGACCCGACAGAAGCAAGAACGCTACGACTTGCGACATGCGGCATTGAAGGCTGAGGTCGATCAATTTCGGCCCAAAGCCGCTTCGGGAGCCCTTTCGGACGAGGATACCGAGCTGCTCGCCGACCTGAAACGCCAGGGCGAGCTTCTGAGACGAGAGTTCATCGGCGACGTCACGGACTATGGCTTGGAACTGGATTATCAGATCGAAGAAATACTCCGAGACAATCAGCAGGCCATTGATAGCGAAGCCCGATGGCGCGAACAACAGGAGCGGCGTAGCCCGAACGGCGCTCACCACTTTGACCTCGACGCGCTGCGCGAAGACCCGACCGAGGCACTGCGACAGGAGGGAGGAGCTCCAGTACTGCTGTCCTTGAGCGCCGAAGCGATCCTTAGAGCCACGCCGGAATTCGCCAACCTGTCGCCCGAGATGGGGTTTGCTTCCGTGCTCGTGGCAGTCGCAGCCGAAGTGCAAGTTGGCGCATGCGCCGATGGCTGGCCAGAGTTTAGTTCGAGTTACGCGGCAGCGCAAAAAACCACGGCGGCTTACATCGAACTCGGAGAGATCCTTGGCTTCATCGGAGAGGAGCAGCGCGCTCATGTCGCCAACGCATACGAAACGGCTAACGGCTTGCGACGCAACGGTCTGGCGCTCATGAACACACCGGAGCAGTACATGTTCTGCAAGACATCAGCCGATGGCGTTACGGCTGCCGCCGCTCAGATGGGAATTCGGTGAGGCCTCAGGGCTGGGGACCTGAGTTCCAGCGCGCTGTCGACGGCAGCCTGTTTCGTCCAAGGCCGTCGCGAGCCGACACCAGAGGCCGGGACGACCTGACCCTTCGTGAGGGACGGCGAACAACTCACGCACCGGCTGATCTAACGCCGGTGCCATCTCCCTGAGTAGGCCATCGATTGCGCAGGCGCGGGACCATCCGAGCCACAGGCGTTTCCGTGGCAACAGCGGCTCCGCCTCTTTACGGCAGCAGTTGAACTATGGTGGCTATAGGCAACATAAAAATCGGAGCACCCGATGCCCAAACAGCGGCTTTATGATCTCGAAGACGACTCGGAAAACCTGAAAGAACTTCGTCGCAGGCGAGGTTCGGTCGGCGCATCCGTGCCGCCGCCTCCGACGGAACCACCGTCTCCGCCCGGGCCACCGGCAGGCTTGATAGACGAAGTTAGACCTCATCTGCATGCGAGAAAGGCGGCAAAGCTGCTCGGCATTCTCATGCTCTACCTGTTTGGGGCGGCGCTGATCTCCAATGGAGCGTCCGCGGACCAAATGGGCATTTTTGCCATCGGCTGGACCACCGTCGCAGTCATTATGGTGCTGATGGTGACCGGCTGGCAGGCAATCCGTCTGCCCTGGAACATGGGAGCCCGAGCATCCGCAGGTCGGCTGATCGAAGGGCAAGACACGCAAGGCGAGCGCCACAGGCGGGTAAGTCTCTGGCTTGTGTTGCCGCTGCTACCGGCTGCAGTCTTGGTTGGAGCCATCGGTGTGTATGTTCTGCTGCCGCGCGACCAGAGCGCTGCCCCTGCCAGCAGGCCATCCCTCGCGAACACCGCAGTACCAAGTTGCTCCGAAACCGTTGTGACCAGCACTCTCGCGCAAATCCTGCGCCAACAGATTCTCCCCGAGCCGATCAACACCCTCGCCATGGGCTATCCCGCCGCCTACGGCTACAATCTCGTCACATCCGAGGTCTCGTTCGACGCATTCAGGAACCGCGGTGAAGTGAACGGAGTCAGGACCTGCCTCGCCGAGGTCTACGCGAACTATGCCGGACCTCGCTTGAAAGCCAGTGCCACCTACACGGTCGAACTCACCGATGACCGCCGGCAGATCTACGTCACCGTGATCGAGGTGGGGCGCTAGCGGGCAACCAATGCGACGCTATTTCGTCGACGGCGCCTTGCGTCCGGGGGGCAGCGGCTTCGGCGGGTTGGCATCTGCATTGGGAACCGCGAACAACGCGCCGACTGGCTGTCCGAGCGCTTGGGCAACTTTGTCGAGCAGATCGACGGTTGGGTTTTCGGTCTCCCGCTCGAGTCCGCCCAGATAGGCACGATCCACCTGCGCGTCGGCGGCGAGCTTCTCCTGCGACAGCCCGCGTTCAACGCGCAATCGGCGCAAATTCCAGGCGACGAGCTGACGCGCATTCATAGCCCATCAGCAACATCGTGTCGCCCATCAAACCACTGTCCATAGCCATCGTAATGGCAACTTCACCACCTCGCGCATCCCGGCTTTGTCGCGGCGGGCGTGGCGCGCGCAGATCCGATACTCGGGACTGCTTGTACCACGCTGTTCGAGCGGGCAGCGGCCACCTGTTAAGGGTGTAGGGTATTAGGAGAGATCCGTTTGCGCGAGAAGCGGTCATCGGAGACTGCATGGCCACTCACCCGCCAAGGACCCTCCTCAGGATCGGTAATTCCTCGACGACGAAGTCGATGAAGGTGGAGACGCGAGGCGTCGTTCTTTGGTCCGGATGACACAGAAGGTACCAGGCGCGCGCCAGCTCCTGAACCGGTGGAAGCACCTGGACCAGCTCACCTTCTCCATCTCCGATCGGTGTCGGCAGCGGCGCGATGCCGAGACCCGACTTGACTGCAGACAGCACGCCCAAAACACTGTTGTTGCGCGCCACGATGCGCGCTCCGGGCAGTGCAGTTGCGAGCCATCGCGTCGCCCGATGGCTCTCTAGCAAACCATCAAAGCCGATGAGATCATGCAACAGCAGATCCTCGATTGAGTGTGGTTGCCCGCGGCGCTCCACATAGTCATGGCTGGCATAGAGCGCCCAGGTGGAATCCGCGATCTTGCGCCCGACCAGCCGCTCGTCACTTCCTTCGCCTGACCGAAACGCGACGTCGGCATCGCCGGCGGCAAGGTCAACAAACCGATCGCTGATGACGAACTCGATCCTCAGTCCACGGTAACGGTCATGAAAGCGATCGACGAAGCCGGAAGCGACGATGCGGGAAAGTATCGGCTCGGGGCAAGTGAGACGGACCGTGCCGGTGAGCTCGTGTTGGAGGCCAAGAATGGCTCGTCGCAATTTCGCGACGCTTTCTTCCACCTCGGCGAACGCCGGGAGCAGTTGCTCTCCCATTTCGGTCAGCCGGTAACCTGTCGGGTGTCGATGGACCAGCCGCAGCCCTACTTTCCGTTCGAGTTCGGCAACGCGACGGTGGACCGTCGACTGATTCACGCCAAGCTCCCGGGCGGCCGCGAGGGTCGAGCCCCGCCTTGCAACCGCCAGCAGATACCGCAGATCGTTCCAGTCGAACATGCCGCAGTTATGCATTCTTGCACCGGCCTCCCGCAACCTTGCTGCTCGCGCCGCTCCCGTTACCCGGTTAGCTCTGAACTCACCAACCGAGGAGAAGGCCAATGGAAAAAGCAACAGTCGAAACAATGATTGCCGCGCTAGATGTCGGCGTAACCCGCTCGGCCAAGGAGCAGGGGTTGGCCAAGCTGACACCGCTGCATCGGGAGGTGCTGACCACCCTGCCGCAGGGCAACAGGCAGGAGGTGCGCGTGTTGCACGCAGTGCTTCAGCCGGGCGACGTCACGCCCTACCACTCACACCGGTTCCCTGTGACCGTCTGTGTCACCGAGGGGGTCTTCACCTTAAGGCTAGATGGACGTGAGCCGATCTCGATCGGGCCCGGCCAGGTGTTTGTTGAGCCGCCGCATGTCAACATGACAGGAAGCAACGACGGCAGTGCGCCGGCCGTCACCATCCTGTTCTACGTCTGCGATCCCGACACGCCGTTCGCTGACCCGGTACTATCGACCGCCTAGCTGCGCTCAAATTGCGTGTCCCCCTTTGCACCATAAGCGGGCCTTCGAATTTTTCTTGGCCCAACGGCGTCCCTTCGGCTTCACACCCAGTACCGTAGGACCGGTCCATCAAAGCAAACCGTCCGACCCTGCACCGCAGATGATAGCGCCGACAACGGCACCGGCCGCGGGCTTCACTCGGCCCATCTGCAAGGCCGCAATTGCCGCCGCGCCGCTGAGGTCAGCCGCGAGGCCAAGTTCGAACCACAGCCATTTGGCGGCGGCGCGCATTTCGTCGTCGCTGACCAGCACAATCTCGTCGACGCGCGCCTGAACCGCCTCAAAGATCGCGTCGTCAGTCTTGGCGCAGGCCATGGTCGCGACGCTGGTCGTCACCCTGTCGAGTGCGATATTGCGGCCGGCTTCGAGGGCCCGCAGCAATACCGGCGAGCCCTCCGCCTCGACGCCTATGATTCGCACCGATGGCTTCAGCGCCTTGAGTGCGGTCGACACACCGGTCACCAGCCCGCCGCCGCCCATGGCCACGAGAACGACGTCAAGGCCCGCAATCTGGTCGAGGCACTCAAGCCCCACCGTGCCCTGCCCCGCCACCACCAGCGGGTCGGCGAAAGGATGGAAATAAGCTGCGCCGGTGTCGCGCTGGAACGCCATCGCCGCCTCATTCGATTCGTGCCAGGCGCTCCCGGTGATGTGCACATCAGCGTCCCACGCCTTCAGCTTCTCGATCTTAGAGGGGGCCGCGTTGGTGGGCAGGAAGATCGTCGCCTTAACGCCCGCCATCTGGCCGGCGCGCGCCGTGGCCAGCCCGTGATTGCCACCGGATGCGGTGACGATGCCGCGCGACAGCGCCGCCTTGTCGAGCGACAGCAGCTTGTTGGTCGCGCCGCGGGCCTTGAATGAGCCCGTCGCTTGCAGCAATTCAAGCTTCAACCAAAGATGGTAGCCCCCGTCAAAGCCGGTGCGCAGCGCACTGGCATGCATGACGGGCGTACGGCGGACATTGCCGGCGATGCGCTTTTCGGCGGCGCGGATGCCGTCGAGTTCGACGATCACGAAATATCTCCCGTATAGGGCGCGGCGACGGTGATGCAGCAATTGCCGGCCACCACACGCCCCGGCTGACGCCGACCATAGACGATGCCGCTCGCCCCATAGTGCACAATCTCCGGCGTCCGCGAGGGATCGATGAGATTGTGGATGCGGCCCGCCTGCTGGCCGGCTTCGACGCGCGCACCGAGAGGGTGAAACGGCTCGAATACGCCGGCGGTGGTTGCCAGCACATAACCATCGTGACCGGGGATGTGCAGGATCGCGTCGGGTCGCGCCGGCGGGGACGCCGTCGCCCCATCGAGCACGCCAAAATGCGCCAGCACGTTGCGGACGCCGCGCCGGCAGATATCGAGCGCTTCGAGGGAGACTGTCCCGGCACCGGCCATCTCGGTGCCGATGGTGACCAGCCCGGCGCGCACAGCGGTGGCCGTCGAGGTGCGTGGCTCACCCAGATTGTCGATGACAACGGTAAGCGGCGCGCCGAAGGCCAGCACCGCATCGATGTTGCGGCGCCTCAATGCCGGATCGGCGGCGGGCTCGATGATAGCGCTCGGCAGGATGTTGAGCGACGACCCGCCGGAATGAAGATCCACGAACGCATCGCCAAGCGGCATAATTACGCTGCTCACATAGGCCGATATCTGTTGTGTGATGGTGCCGCCCGGATCACCCGGGAACGTGCGATTGAGATTGAGCCCGTCGACCGGCGAGGTGCGGCGCCCGGCGTCGACGGCCGGCGTATTCACCGCCGGAAGGAAAATGATGCGACCGCTCACCTGGCCGGGGTCGAGTTCGCGGACCAACTCGCCCAGGGTGATCGGCCCTTCATATTCATCGCCGTGATTGCCGGCCTCGAGGATCACGGTGGGGCCGCGGCCATTGCTGATGACGGCCAGCGGGATGCGGGTTGCACCCCAGGCGTCCTCATGCGGCGAATGCGGGATGTCGACGAAGCCGATCTGCTTGCCGATCTTGTCGAAGTCGATGGTGGTGCGCGCGGTGGTCATCGGAACCAACTGAAGGGCTGTGAGGGATAAGGGTACGCGGCAGGAGGGCAGTCCTGCCGCGCGGCTGCGATCAGATCGCAGGCAGGGTCGGCAGCTTGGTGCCGATCCACTTCTCGGACAGCGCGGAGAGGGTGCCGTCCAGTTGGCTCACATGGATATAGGTGTCGAGCCAACGAAGCAGTTCGGGCGACCCCTGCTGGATGCCGATGTAGCAGGGCGAGAACTGCATCAGGAACTTCGGCTTCAACTCGGCACCCGGGTTCTTGTCCATCAGATCCTTGGCGACGATGTCGGCGGTGGCGAGTAACTGTGCCTGACCCGAAATGAAGGCCGCTGCCGCCGTCGCGTCGTCGTCATAGCGCTGGATGGTGGCGTTGGGCGCCAGCTCACTCAGAAGCAGATCCTGCGTGGTGCCGCGGGCTACCGCGATGGTTTCGGTGGTGATCTGGTCGGCACTGGTAATTGCAATGGCGTCCGGCCCGAACACACCTACCGACAGCGCCGCGTAGGGCGAAGTGAAGGCGATGGTCAGGGCGCGCTCGGGTGTGGCACCCATCGCGGCGATGACGATATCGAGCTTGTCGGTCGCGAGGAACGGCACTCGATTGGCGCCGGTAATCTGCTGCAGTTCGAGCGTGACGCCCAAGGCCTTGGCGATGTTGTTGGCCATGTCGACATCGAGGCCCACGGGCTGGTTGTTGGCGTCGTTGGAGCCGAACGGCGCCACGTCCACCGGCACGCCGATCCTCACCTTACCGGAGGCGATGATCTCCTGCAGATCGGCGGAGAGGGCCGGACCTGCGGTGACGGCGCCGGCCAGGAGCACGGCTGAGACGATCCTTGAAAGATGCTTCAACATTGTAGTCCCCTTTGGTTGTAGTTGGTCTGGTCTAGTGCAGAACCGCGCTCAGGAAGCTCCTGAGTTCGGGAGTACGCGGCTCGATCAGGGTGTCTCGCGCCGGGCCGTCCTCATGGACATTGCCCTGGTGCATGAAGACCACCCGGTCGGCGACGTTCTTGGCGAAATTCATCTCGTGCGTGACCAGCATCATGGTCATGCCCTCGCGGGCCAGCTCCTCGAGCACCTTCAGCACCTCGCCCACCAGTTCGGGGTCGAGCGCCGAGGTGATCTCGTCGAACAGCATCATGGTCGGCTGCATGGCGAGGGAGCGCGCGATGGCGACGCGTTGCTGCTGGCCGCCCGACAATTCATCCGGATAGGCGCCAAGCTTGTCGGCAAGCCCGACCTTGGCGACCATGGTGCGAGCGATGTCGCGCGCCGCATCGTTGCTCATCCGCCGCACCTTCTTCAGCGCCAGCGTCACATTTCGCTCGACCGTCAGATGAGGGAACAGATTGTAGCTTTGGAACACCATTCCAACACGTTCGCGCAGAGCGTTGATGTTGGTGGCCGGCGACGTCACCTCCATGCCATCGACGACAATCCGGCCGGACTGCACCCGCTCGAGCCCGTTGATGCAGCGCAACAGGGTGGACTTGCCCGAGCCGGAGCGGCCGATGACGGAGACGATCTCGCCCTTCTCGACCGTGAGCGAGATATTCTTCAGCACATCGACCTTGCCGAAGCTCTTGTGGATATCGGTGATCTCAACGAGCGGCATGAGTCCTCTTTTCGAGATGCTCGCTCAGCCGCGACAGGCTGAAGCAGATGACGAAATAGACGATGGCGGCGAGGCCATAGACCTGCAGCGGCTTGAACGTGGCCGCGCTGAGGATCTGGCTCGCACGCGTCAGTTCGATGAAGCCGATCAGCGCGGTGAGCGAGGTATCCTTCACCAGCTGCATGAGGTAGCCGACGGTCGGGGCGATCGAGATGCGTACCGCCTGCGGCAGGATCACGCTGGTGAGCCGCTGCCAGTAAGTGAGGCCAAGCGCGGCACCGGCCTCCCATTGCCGCGGCGACACTGACTGCAGGCTGCCGCGCCAGATTTCGCCCAGAAAGGCCGAGGCATTGATCGACAGCGCCAGCGCTGCAGCCTCCCACGCCCCGATCTGGATGCCGAACAGCGGCAAGCCGAAGAAGAAGATGAACAGCTGGCCCAGCAGCGGCGTGCCCTGGATCAGATTGATGTAGCCGATGGCGAGCCAGTTGGCCGGCTTGAAGCTGACGATGCGCAGCACCGCCACGATCAGCCCCAGCACGCCACCGGCCAGGATCGCGATCAGCGCCAGCGCCACGGTCCAGCGCGATGCTTCCAGCAGATAGACGATGTCATTGAGGCCTAGTTCGCGGATCATGCGCGCGGCCTCCGCACGAACACCAGCCAGTAGACCAGCGAGAAGAGCGCCCGAAAGCCCAGCGTCAGGACCAGATAGGTCACGGTGATCAGCGCGTAGGATTCGAATGAGCGGTAGGTACGCGAGTCGATGAAGGTCGCCTGGTGGAACAGTTCGCCGACGCCGAGCGAGGACACCACGCTGGTGGCGAGCAACAGCAGCACAAACTGGCTGGCCAGTGCCGGATAGACGGCCTTGACCGCCGGAAACAGCACCACGCTGCGGAAGGTCTGGCCCGCCGTCATGCCGAGCGCCCTGCCCGCTTCCACTTGGCTTGGCCGAATCGACTGGATGCCGGCGCGCAGGATTTCGCTGGCATAGGCGCCAACATTGATCGACAGCCCGATCACTGCGGCCAAATAGGCATCGAGCCGGATACCGAGGCTGGGCAGGCCGAAGAACACTATAAACAGCTGTACCAGCAGCGGCGTGTTGCGGATCGCCTCGACGTAAACGCGGGCCGCCACGTTGAGCACTCGGTTGTCGCTCATGCGCGCGAGCGCCATGAACAGTCCAATCACCAGCGCGATTGCCATGGTCAGGCAGGTCAGCTGCAAGGTGAGGCTAATGCCGCGAAGGATCTCGCCCGTGTAAGGGGCGAGCGCGTTAAATCTGAAATTATAGTTCATCCGTGCAGAGCCCCCTTCTGCAGTCGGCCGTAATGGGCTAGCTCAGCAACCCATCACAGTGCGACACCACGCTACAGTCGCTTCATATTTGTCGTCAAGAGTCATTGGTGAAACGGATGGCAGAGGACAAACTCAGTTACAGCGCCCCCGCTTTGGAGAAGGGCCTCGATATCCTTGAGCTGCTCGCCCGCTCCAGCGAACCGCTGGGCACGCGCCAGATCGCCGAGGAACTCGGTCGGTCCAAGAACGAGATCTTCCGCATGGTGCATGTGCTGGTCGGGCGCGGCTATCTGCAGCGCGAGGAAGGGGGCGACGGTCTCGTCCTGTCCAACAAGCTATTCGGCCTCGGTATGCAGACTGCGCGCGCCCGCGATCTCGTCAGCGTCGCCGCGCCGATCGTTGAGCGCTTCGCCGACGAGGTGCATCAGGCCGCCCATCTTGTCGTCGCGCATCGCGGCGAGACGGTCATCATCGCCGCGGCGTCCGGCGGTGCCGATATGAATTTTTCGCTCAAGCTCGGCTATCGGCGCCCGCTGGCCGATGCCCATTCCGGTCTCGTGCTGATGGCTTTCCAGCCGGCCGCCATACGCCAGCGCATGGTCGACGAATGCCTGACGTTGATGCGGCTGCCGCCGGACCCGACAACGCTCGCAGCGGAACTTGATGAAGTGCGGCACCAGGGCGCCATCATCCACGAGAGCCGCGACATCATAGGGGTCACCGATATCGTCTGCCCGATCATTGCCGGTGATCGCGCCGTCGCCTGCGTCACTGTCGCGGCCGTGAGCCGACGCAGCAGTCCGACCAATTTCGAGGCCATGCTAACGCGACTGAAAGCCGCCTGCGCCGAGATCGCACACGAACTCGGCAACTAGCCGATCTCGATCAGTTTGCGGCTGCTGGCTGCGAGCAATTCGGCGCCTGTATCGGTGACAATGGCATTGTCGATGATGCGTACCCCGAGCCCTTCGGCGCCGATGAACACCGGCGGCTCGATGGTGATCACCATGCCGGCGCGCAGGATGTATTTAGCACCATCGATCAGATGCAGCGGCTCGGCCCAGCTCGGCGGAAAGCTCGGCCCCAGCCCGTAGCCCGACAAATGCACGCGATAGGGCTCGAGCCCCGCAGCAGCGATGACGCGCCGCGCTGCCTCATGAACCTCGATCGCCGCCACCCCGTCGCGGATGAGCGCGATCATCGCGTCGCTTGCCGCCCGCACGATATCGTAGAGCTCGCGCATGCGGGGGGTCGGCTGCCCCATGACGAACTGCCGGCCGATCGTCGCCGTATAGCGCTTGAACGTCGCGCCGAACTCGACGTTGACGCAATCTCCTGCGGATATCTGCCGCTCCGTCGGTGCGCCGTGGGAATAGGCCGAACGCGGGCCGCTCACCAGATTGATCGGGCTTGCCGCGATGCCGCTTCCTGCCTTCAGCAGCGCGCCATAGACGGCGCCGGCCAGCTCAAGCTCACGACGCCCCACTGCCAGGTCCGCGGTGAACGCGTCCATGCCCATGTCGGCAAGCCGCGCCGCCTCACGCACATAGCTTAGCTCGGTCAGCGATTTCACCATGCGGAGCTCGGCGACCAGCATCGTCGCATCGATCAGGTGCTCGCTCCCGAAGAAGTCGCGCAGCCGTTGATAGTGGTAGGGGTGCAGATAGTAACTAGGCACTTCGAGCCCGACGCTCTCGCCGAGCAGGCCAAGCCGTCTCGCCAAAACCTCGAACGCTGCGATCGGGTCCTCGGTGATGCCGCCGCCCCAGCCGACGACTTCATCGACCCGCGCCTCGGTTTCGAACTCATGCACCTCGCCGGCCCGCGCCAGCACCACCAGCGGCGCATCATCGGTCACGCCGACGATAAGGCACTGGAACTCTTGGTAGCTCTTGGCCTCGCTGCCCGTCAGCCAGTGGATCGACGCCGGATGAATGACGACAAGGGCGTTGAGATCGCGTGCTCGCATCTGCTCGCGCACCAGCCAGAGCCGGCGCTGGAACTCCTCCGCGGCAAAGTCCCCGCGCGCCATCAGCTAACCCCGAAGGCTTCAATCTCGATCAACAGATTCTCGAATGCAAAGCCGGCAACACGGATGGCGGTCACCACAGGGCCGGGGTCCGGATAGAACTCACGCTGCACCCGAGCAATCGTGTCGCGCGTCGCCTCGATCTCGGCCCAGTCACCCTCGGCGTGGAAGTAGATATAGAGCTTCTGCACATCGGCTTCGGTGAAATGGCCCTCGGCGAGTACGTTGCGGATGAACTGGAAGACGTTGCGTGTCTGCGTCTCCATATCCGCGCCGACCGCCTGGGCCTTGTTATCAGCCGAGATCTGGCCGCCGATGAAGATCAGCGGCCCCTTGGCCCAACCCTGCGTGAACTGCGTGTTAGAGATGCTCCAGTCCCAGTGGTTTTTCGGCTGCAGGCGCAGGCGCTTCTCGCCTAGAACACCGATACCCTCGACCTGGATCAGTTCGTCGATCTTCGGCATGCCCTCGATGCGCAGCCCAGCCCCCGCCGCCGACGGCACCGACATGTAACGGCGCCGGACGTTGGTCATCTTCTCCCAATAGGTCGTGACCTCGCGACCCTCCCCGAAGAAGCGGAAATAGGTGTTCTGGCGCATCAAGCTGTGGCGGTCGCCGCCGCCGGCGCGCAGCATGGTGTCGAGATTTCGGAACGTTTCATCGGTCTGGATCTCGATATCGCCGACCCCCAGCACCTTGCCACTGGCATCGAGCGAGCGCTGGCCGCCGATGAACAGCATGTCGTCCACCTTCCAGCCGTGGATGAAGGGCTGCTCCTTGCCCCAGCCCCAATGGCCGGGGGGATCGATCACCTCGCGCTTGCCGCCCAGCACTACCCAGGCATCAAGCATCAGAAGAGCGCCCTCGGTATCGAGGCCGCAGCGCAGTTCGGTACGCGTCGGGCCGGGGTAGCTGAAATAGCCACAGCGTACCGCGTCGACATCGGCCATGAAGGCATCGATGGCCGCCTGCTCGGGCGCGCACCTGAAATAGATCGAGTGCTTGACCACATCGGCCATGCTGGCGCCGACGCTGGCCAGCGTGTCGCGCAGCGCGTCGAATACCAGCCTGGTCTGGAGCCGCACATCCGGCGCGGCGATAGCGCCGCCAGCATCCCGGGCGACAATGCCACCCACAAAAACGAAATTGTCGCGGCGAATAACGGTGGGTGCGCCCATATTGTCCCCCGGGGATACATACATACTTACTGACATGTAAGTAAGTACACGGTCAATGTGCAGCCGCAGCGAACTGCGCTAGGGGAAGGGCATGGATGAGAGCGAAAGCCGCAGCGCCATCAAGCAACTGGCGTCGGACCTGTTGATACGACACGGCTATCGCGGCATGGGCTATGCCGAGATAGCGACGCAGCTCGGCATCACCCGCGCTAACATCCATTATCATTTCGGCTCGAAGGCCGAGTTGATCGACGAAGTGCTGGCCGACTACGTCGCCGCGACGCTCGACTCGCTGCGCAAGGTATGGGCCAATGAAGGCACAAGCCTGCCAGAAAAGCTCAAGCAGATGCTTGTATTCAGCCGCCAGCGCTACAATCGCTTCAACGCCCGGGGAGAGCCCATCCGCCCGTGGAGCCTGATCTCACGCCTGCGGCAGGACCAAGATCTACTCTCCGCTTCCGGCCGCACCCTATTGGCGAAATTCTCAACCGAGCTGCACGACGTCTTCGCTGGCGCCCTGTCTCTCGCTGCTGCCGCCGGCGAAATCCGCGGCGACGTCGAAGCAGCAACGACTCTCCTGGTCGCCATTGCTGACAGCGCGGCTCCGATCACTATTGCCGAAGGCGGCTTCATGGGCCTTGAAGCGGCATATGGCGCTCTCGCCAAGCTGACGCTGAAATGACGATTGCCAACGGAAATCAGCGGGGCTCCACCTATGGGCCAAGAGCACGCATTCAGGCAGGTCCGTCTTTGGCCATTTGCGGACCGTCGCAGTTCAAGCGCAGCTGCCGCTACCGGACTTTCGGCGAGCTGCTCGAGCGTCAACCGCTTGCCTGTTGGTAGCGCCCTTATCCCGGGTAGCTCTGCTCCTTCAGAGCGGACCCTTGACGTCAAAGCGGATTCCGGTTGAGATGAGTTCATCGCTCAAACTATCAGTTCATCTAGTGAATTCTATCGATGATCGCTACGCAATTCGATCCGTGGATCGGGCCGTCGACATTCTCGCTGCAGTCGCGGCGAAGAACGGCGCGCTTACCGTTGACGGCATCGTTGCGGACACCGGCCTCCCCAAGAGCACGGTCTTTCGCATCCTCGCAACGCTGACGGCGCGGCGCCTGCTGGATCGGGAGGAGCAGAGCCAGACCTATCGGCTGGGCATGCTGGCGCTGGTCATTGGCGCACGGGCGATGGGCGAACTCGATCTTCGGCGCTCGGCCCGCCCGCATCTCGAAAGCCTGGTGGCCAAGACCGGGGAGACGGTTCACCTGTCGATCCTCAGTGAGAACAATGCGCTGTGCGTCGACAAGCTCGATGCGTCGCGCTCGATGCGCATGGCCAGCTTCGTCGGCTTCCTCGATCCGCTGCATTGCAGCGGTGTCGGCAAGGCTCTCCTCGCCTTCCAGGATGAGCCGGTTCGACAGCGGCTGATGGCGCGGATGCGCTTCGAGCCACACACGCCGCACACCATCACTAATCCGGAGCGCCTCACAGCGCAGATCAGCGAGATCCGAGCGCGCGGTTACGCCGTTGACGACGAGGAAATCGAACAGGGCCTGCGCTGCGTTGCCGCCCCGATCCGCGACCACTCCGGGTCGGTGGTCGCCGCGGTGAGCATTTCCGGTCCCACCACGCGCGTGACCCAGGCCGGCCTGACCGACCTCGCGCACGCCGTCGAGGAATGCGCCCAATCGATCTCGCGCGAGCTCGGCGCACTTGAGAAAGCCACCACATGATTGTCGACGTCCACTCACACACCCCGCAGTTCCGCAACACCGTACCGCCGGAGAACCGGCGACTGCACCACACTTGGCGCCCCGACCGCTCAGTCGACTCCGTCTACAGCTGGAACGACTATCTCGCGGCACAGCAGCCGGCCGACAAGTCGATCGTGTTCGGCGTCGCCTGGTCGCCGGGCGAGATCACCGGCAGTGTCAACGGCTTCAACGAGCCGGGTGACGTGGCCGTGGGTGTCAACGATGCCACTTCGGCCTTTGCGATCGCCCATCCCGACCGCCTCATCGGCTTCATGTCGGTCCACCCGCATGATCCGAAAGCGCTCGATGAGATCGAACGTTCGCGAACCGACCTCGGCCTGCGCGGCATCAAGATGGGCGCCAACTACCAGGTCTTCGATCCGCTCGAGAGCCGTGCGCTCGCCATCTACCGCGAGGCCGAGCGGAACGGACTGCCAATCCTCTTCCACATCGGCACCTCGCCGGTGCGGACGGCGCCGATCAAGTACGCCCACCCGCTGGTGGTCGACGAGATCTCCATTCGCTACCCGAACCTCAAGATCATCAT
>NZ_JAQGJL010000149.1 GCF_028290645.1 Devosia sp.
GTCGTCGCCACCGTAGTGCATGACGATGGCGGCGGTGGCGCCCATGGCCTTGATCTTGGCCAGTTCGTCATCCGAAAGCGTGACCTCACTCGCCGAAACCGGGCTCTCGCCGCTCGGGCCGGTGCTCAGCGTCTGGTTGGCAAGTGCGGCCAGCGCTTCATCGGGGCTCTGTGCGAATGCGGCCCCGGCGAGGGTGCCGGTCAGCAATGCTGCCGCCAGTATTGCCGTCGTCTTGAAATGTCCCATGGTTTCCTCCCTTTGGTGACTTTGGTGTTGGCCTGGTCAGGCGAAATGCCGTTTCAGGAATGCGTGGCTACGCGCCGCTCCCTCGAAGGGATCGGGCCAGCTATCGAGTTCGGCCATGACCCAGCCGGAATAGTTCGTGTCCTTGAGCGCCCGGATAACCGCTCCGTTGTCGAGATCACCGGCATCGAGCGGCGTGAAGCCGAACGGTTCGCGCTGCAGGCCCTTGAGATGCACGAGGCCGATCCGCCCGGCGAATTCGCGAACCTGTGCCGCCGGATCGCCACCGGCCGCGGCGAGGTGTGCGGTATCGGGACAGAAGTCGAGGCTCGTCAGGCCGAAAATCCTGGTCACCTCCGAGGGCCCCTCGACGATGGTGGAAAGGTGTGGATGGTAGTGAGCCCGCAGCCCGGCCCGCCCGGCGATCTCGCCGGCCCGGTCGAGCGCCTCGCCGAGCCGCTTGAAGTCGTCTTCCAGAATGCCGCCCGTCCGCTTGGCGCCACCGCCGATAACGTAGTGGCTGGCGCCTGCTTCCGCGGCTGCCGCGGCGACCCGTTCGATCCGGGCCAGCTCTTCGGGCAGGATGTCTGGAAAGATGAAATTGGCGCCCGAATAGGTCGACACCAGCTCCAGGCCGGCATCGGCAAGCTTGCCCCGCAAGACCGTCGGCGCCTCCTCGAGCAGGTTGCCGTCGAAGATCTCAACTCCTTCATAGCCCGCCCGCGCGATGTCGGCGAAGGCGAGGTCCATGTCGGCAAAGGTCCGGTACGTCAGCTGGGTGATTGAGGTCACACCCACCGCGTTGCCGCCGAGCGGTCCCCAACAATTGGCGTGATAGGCCAGCCTTACAGCCATGGGCGTCTTCCTCCGAGCGAGTCCGGCAATGCCGGGGTTGGTCAGCCTTGTGGGCCGATCTTGATGACGAGAGCTATGCCGGTACCCGGCACTAAGTCAACATTTGTTATGCAGATGACCGCATACTTCGGCTGAAAAATAGGCGTAAGCCTCTCCTTGAAGCCAAAAGCCGGCCGGATTAGGTTGGGAAATCAGTCAGGTTGTAGGGTTCGGCGATTGGCAGAGGGGAAGGCAGCATTGCGAACGGTGGGCCGTCCGCGCACCGTTGACGCTGCGCAGTCGAGTCTGGCGCTGCTGCTCAATCTGGTACGGACCGAGACAGCCACGACGCGGCAGGAACTCGAGCGCCATTCCGAACTGGGCCGGGCCGTCGTCGCCGATCGGCTCACGACCATGATCGATCTAGGGCTGCTCCGGGAAGGCGAGCTTGGCCAGGCCACCGGCGGGAGGGCGCCGCGGCAGATGCGCTTCCGGCAGGATGCCGGCTCGCTCCTGGTTTCGGCGATCGACCAGAACTCCATCGCCCTGGGCGTTGCCGATCTGAATGGTCAGATGCTCGTCGAGCACCATGAGGCAGCGCGGCTCGATGCCGGGCCGGAGGCAATTCTGGAGCGACTGGCCACCATCTTCGATTGGCTGCTAAAGGAGACCGAAAAGCCCGCGCCCTGGGGAATCGGGCTTGCCTTGCCCGGGCCGATCGAAAAGCCGGCTGCCGTTTTTGGGACCGTACCGGTGCTGCAGGGCATGCAATCCTGGCAGGGCTTCCCGTTCCTCGAACGGCTGTCGATGCGGTACGGCGTGCCGATCTTCGCCCGCAGCGGCGTTCAGACGATGACCATGGGCGAGGCCAAAGCCGGGGGCGGTCGCGGCCTCAGCGACATCATCTATGTCAAGCTGGGCCGCTCGATCACCGCCGGCCTTATTTCCGAGGGCCGATTGCATCGCGGAGCCCAGGGCGCTGCCGGCATGATCGGCCACAGCAGGGTGGGCGACGAACTGCTTGGGGCAGTGGCGGGGGCAGACGCCCTCGCCCGGGAAGGCATGGCCGCCGCTGAGGATGGCCGCAGCCCATACCTGGCCCAGGTGTTGTTGCGGCAGGGCGAAGTCTCGGTCGTGGATATCGGCCATGCTGCGCAGCTGGGGGACTTGTTCTGTGTCGAACTGCTCGGCCGGTGTGGTCGGATGGTGGGCGAGGCGCTCGCCCCGCTGACCAACCTGATCAATCCCGCACTCATTGTCATTGGCGGGCTTGTCGCCGAATCGGGCGGCGACAGCCTGTTGGCGGGTATTCGCGAAGCGGTGTACCGCCAGTCTCATCCCATGGTGTCGCGCGATCTCCAGATCATGCGCTCGCAAATGGGGGCCTCAGCCGGTCTGGTCGGCGCCGCACAGGTGGTGGTGGAGGAACTGTTCTCATCGTCCACACTGCAAGGCTGGATCGGACATGGCACGCCGCTCCGGCATCCTGACTTCCAAAGGGGCCTGGAGCGATACAAAAGAACACTGGCGCTCGAAATGGCCCCATCAGGGCAGACTGCACCATGAGCGGGCCGACCGACATGTCCATTGCAGGGCTCGGTCCACATGGCGAGCGGGCTGTTCCCGCTGACCAGATTCAGCTGACCGAATCCGATGCGGCCAAAGCCAGGGCCCGCCGCTTTTCGGTGGCGGTGGTCCTCCACACGACCACAAGCGATTGGTCCAAGCAGGAGCTGGCAGGAATCGCCGCAACGCTCGGCCACTATTCGGCGGCCGTGGTCGAGGTGGTCGACTGCAATTTCGACGTCGAACTGCAGATCGCCGCCCTGACCCGGCTGGCGCGTCGGCCGGTAGACGCAATCATTTCCATCCCAATCGGCAATGCCCGCGTGGCGAGCGCCCATCGCAACCTGACGCAGAGCGGCTGCAAGCTGGTCCTCTTGGACAATGCACCGACCGGCATGCTCCCCGGCACCGACTATGCCAGCGTCGTCTCGACCGACAATTTTGGCCTCGGCGAGAGTTGCGCCTCCATGCTGTCGGCCCATATTCCGGCCAATGGCGCCGCCGGCATCCTCGGCTACGGCATCGACTTCTTCGCCACCCATGAGCGTGAAATCGCCTTCCGAAAATGGATGAGCCTCCACCGGCCCGACATCACCCTCGTCCGCGAGCGCTTTGCCGAGCTTGATGGCGCCGGGCAAGCGGCGCTCGCAATGGTGGACAAGACCCCCGGCCTCTCGGGAATCTTCGCAGTCTGGGACGTGCCTGCCATGAAGGCCGTGCGGGCGCTCGCGGAGCGGGGGCGCGAGGTTCCGATCACTACTGTGGACCTGGGCAACGATGTTGCCCTCGAAATGGCGAGGCACGGCATGATCAAGGGCGTCGGTGCGCAGCTGCCCTATGATCAAGGCAGTGCCGCGGCACGGGTGACGCTTGCCGCCCTTCTTGGGCTGCAGGTGCCGCCGTGGGTGGCGCTGGCCGGCCGCGAGGTGAGGCCGTTCGATGTGATCGAAGCGTATCAGGTTATCTGGCACATGCCCGCACCCAAGGTGATCATCGACAGTGTGCGGGCGACCACCGTCATCCAAAACTAGGCCGCAGCCGGCTGCCGAAAGGCCCCGGCCTCCTCTGGGGAACCGGGGCCTGTGGCACCTGGCAGTCCATATTGCCGGTGCGATGCTCGCTCAGTGCACGAAGTGCTTGTTGCATAGCTCTTCCGCCGAGGCGTACGTGCCGCCGGTGACGAGCGGATCGTCGGCGTAGTCGAAGGTCCGCATGGTGGTCGGGTCCTTCTTGGCCTGGGCTTCCGCGGCCTTGCGGGGCAGCCATTTCGTGCCGACGACGTCGACATCGTTCCAGCTGTTCGGCGTGCCGGTCGTCACGAGGCAGGTGCGGTCCTGGCCGGGCGCTGCCGGATTGGCGTTGTTGTTTTGGGCCAGCACCGGCGTGGACCCGAGCGCGAGTCCAACCGCGAGTGTCAGAAGCAAAGTTCTCATTTTTGTATCTCTCTTTTTTTGCCGGGGCCTCCGAAACCCGCGGCATCAAGGAGGGTTCCTGCCTTGGACCTAGGTCGCCACCACATCAGTGCTCATGCCTGCCCGCACTTCCCGCCTGGCTCGCGCGCGAGCAAGCCGCAGCGCACCGGAACCGGCGAGGTTCGAGCAAGTTCAGATTCACGACCGGCCCCGGCTCTTGCCGCCGCGCAAAGGGCCGCCGGAAGTCTGAAACTCGCACCGGGATTACTAGATGACGATTGACCTCGACAGCTTAAAGGGCCAGCAGCCCATCGAG
>NZ_JAQGJL010000199.1 GCF_028290645.1 Devosia sp.
CTATACGTTCCTTCGTGGCCTCAATTGAGAGCCTTGGCGCGGAGCTCGAGGAAGGCAGGACCGAGTGGGCGAAATGGGCGCTTCAGCAGGCCGACGCGATCGACCCTACAAAGAACGGCACGCTGAGTGCGTCAATGGCCACTTTGCGTCAGAAGTCCGATGGGAGTAACTAGCGCTCGTTCCCATTCGGCAGCTGCCAACTCAGCCGGAAGTGCTTGCTGCCGCAGCACGGAGCGGTGATCTTCTTTCCTACCTCGTCGAGCATGACCTCGGGTCCGATGGCGGCGATAAGCGTCCTCAGGTCCATCTCGGTCGCGCCCTTGCACGGCTTCACCGACTTCAGTCCCTGGTGGTGCCGCTCGCAGATGACGAAAAGCCGCCAGCCGTTGTGCATGGCGGTGGCCAGCATGGGCGGCACGCGACGGCCTCCGCGGCGCTGGATCTGGCATTTGTCGGCGTTGTAGGTGATGTCGTTGACGGCCGGCGGGCTCAGCGCTCGCTCGCAGCGGCCCGCCTTGGCGATGAGATCGAACACCGCGGCCTCGGCAACGTCGCCGAACTTGGCCAATAGTCGATCGGCTCGATAGCGCCCGCGCCTGTCGCAACGCTGGCACTCGACGGCGACGAACTTCTGTCCCAACTCCGACAAGACCGGGAATGAGCCGTTCCGCCAGGTCGTCATCAGACGCTCTTGAATGGCACCCGGCTTTTGCGCTTGAAAGGCTTCTCCGGGCGGCTGAGCGCCGCCTTCACCAAGCTGAGGTCGGCGCCGGTCATCTGCGCTATGTCCTTCGGCTCGAGGTAGGGATGATCGGCCTTGATCTGGCGGATGCGGGCTGACTGATTGGGTTGGACGGCTATGGTCATGGTCACCTCCGATCGTCTGAGGTGAGGACTCATAGCACCGTGAACAAAGTGGGAACAGCCGCTAGGGATTGCGGTCTAGGCGTCGCCGGTCATACTAGACCGATGCCTGAGCGAGAGGAAATCGAGGACATGGCGGGTCGCTCGGTCGAGCGGCGGGTCTCCGATGCTGCCGCGCTGGCCTGGCTCAACGAGATTAAGGCGCGTCCGAACCGCACGCCGGCCGAAGAAGCGTTGGTAGAGGAGATCGACGCCGCCTGGCGTGAGGCCGCCGCCCGAGACCAAACGAAACAGGGGTGAGTTCGCCGGGGCACGGCTAGCTAGTCATCGATCCCATGGCGCTCGCGCAGCCAGGCCCGCAGCGACGGCGACAAGTCCAGCTTCGCGATCATTTCCCTCACCACCTCCTGGTCTGACTTCGGCTGCCCGTCGGCGGAGAGCGCCCGGCTGCGCTCGATCGCGGCGCCGATGGTCTGGCGCACGCTTGGTGCTGGGGGCTTGGCAGGGAATTTCGGCATCAACGCGCCTCGAGTTACTGCGAAGCCGACTCAACCTCCCGGCCCTTGCCCTCGTTCCGAGGAAACGAATCAGTGATCGCGGAAGGACTCGGATTCCTGCGTTCCCGTATTAAGTTCGGGACATGCTGTTAGAGAAGTCCGCCCTCCGATATATCCAGCCCGCGAAGCCCCGCCTGGTCGACGACGCGCCGGCCGGTCCGAACTGGCTGCACGAGGTGAAGTTCGACGGCTACCGCACCCAGCTGCATGTCGAGGCCGGCACCGCCAGGGCGTTCAGTTCCAGCGGGGCGGACTGGACCGGCAAGTATCCGCAGATCGTCGCGGCCGCGGCCCGGTTGCGCTGCGCCTCGGCCATCCTCGACGGTGAGGTGTACCTCCCCGACAAGCACGGTGCCTCCGATTTCGCTGGTCTCCCCTCCGCCATCCGGTGGCGGCCACAAGAATTGATCTTCGTGGCCTTCGACTTGATGCATATCGACGGCACCGACGTGCGCGCGTACCCGATCGAGGAGCGGCGTGAGGCCCTGCGGGAACTGCTGCAAAGCGCCCCCGCCCAGTGCCTCGCCTTCAGCGAGGAGCTCGGCGTCGACGGGCCCGAGGCCTTCGCCGCTATCGACAGGATGGGGCTCGAGGGCGTCGTGTCGAAGCGCCGCGGCAGCCGCTACAAGAGCGGCGATACCGACCTGTGGCTGAAGACCAAGACATTCACGGTGGGTGAGTTCGAGGTGATCGGCGCTGACCTGTCGCAGTCCGGTGTGCCAGTGGCGATCCTGGCGCGACGCGACGAACACGGCCTGCACTACGCTGGGGATGCCTCCATCACGCTGAAGGCGGCGGACCGCGAGGACTTCTGGGCTTATGCCGAGGCGAACACTCTCGACGCCCCCGTACTGCCGCTGAAGCGTCGCGGCACCTGGCTGAAGCCGGGGCTATCGGCGAAGGTGAAGCACCTGCGCGGCGACGGCATGTTGCGCCACGCCAGCCTCAAGGGGATTAGCCGTGCCCGTTAGCGCCGGTCCAGAGCCCGGAATGCCCAAGGTCGAGTTCCTCGACGAGAACAAGACCCTCGCGCGATGGACCTTTGCCAACTCGCACTTCGCAACGCAGCGAGCCCAGTTCAGGTACTGGTGCGGGTGGTTCGGCTTCGACCCGGACGACCAGCCGCACGAGGTGGTGGGGAACGCCTGGCTGGTGCGCAAGCACCGCTAGCAGCGACCGTCCCGCGCCCTTTTCGACCGTTCGGAGAGCTACTTCGATTTGGGCTGTAGCTCGAATGGGGCAATTACCCACCCTTTGCCGAAAAGCGACAATATCTTCCTCAACAGAGGAGGGTAACGATGAAGCTCAGAGCGGCTATACTTGTCTGTGCCATTTCGGCATTGACGACAATCCCGGCTATGGCCGTGCCGGTGGACAAGAATCCGAACGCCAACGGCAACGGCTATGCGGTGGGGGCTACGGGGCCGGTTGCCGGGGCAGGCCTGGCCTTCCTCGCAGCTGGCGGCGGGTATCTGCTGCTCCGGTTCCGCAAACGCAAAACCGGTTCTCGACCGGAATAGCACTAGGCTCTGGCCGTAGTTGTTTTCCTGACGATACCCCTCTCCACCGCAACGGGGGGTGTCCGAGCAGCGGGCAGCTTCCTGGTGGCCCATGAAGCGCCCGCTGCGTCACGCGCCCGCCGGATACTGACCACCGGAGGGGCAATAGGGGCCCCGTGGAGACTCGCAGCCGGTTTTGGCTAGGCGGTACCATTCGAGCGGTTCTTGCCCGTCCTGAGCGAAATTTATGGGCCCCGGCGACCCTCACGGGGCGGACGCTTGCGCATCTCTCCGTGATGGGCGAGGCTGCATCGCTTCGAGGGGTCGGGGGGCCATGGACGCAGAAAGCCTGTTCGAGACATACGCGGCCACGAAGGTAACGGTTGTCAGCGGTGATCTGGTTTCCAACCAAGCCAGTTGGCTAGACCAGGAGGTCTACCCCTCTCTGGAGGCGGCCAGTCGAGCAGCTCGGGACGATGCCCGTCATGCTGGCAAGGTGATGCAGATGATATTGCATCTACCTGGCAATCTCGACCGCCCCCTCACGACCGACGAAATACGAGAGGTGCTCAAGCCGCGGCGGGAGTATCACAACGCCGTTCGGACGGGCCTTCGCTTGGCACGGGATCGGATCGAACCGCTCGCCAACCAGCTCACGAGCATCGTCATCGAGTTCAACAACGATGGGCGGCTCGGGAGCCCGAGGCACCTTGAAGCCATGCGCAAGGTCTGTACGGGGACGCTGCGCGAGGCGGGCGAGGTAATCGTGCGAACGCTCATCGCCCGCAAAGGCGACAACGCGGGCAACCGTCGCGAGGAATTGGCCTCCGCTATCGGAGAACTTATCCCGCCCATCCAGCGTGAGTTCGATGCGCACGACGGAACACCGCTGCTCTCCAAGCCCATCGAGGAACGGGCCGCGCTCGACGTGGAATTGGCGCGCATCGTGAGCCGTATCTTGCTCGATTTTGACGAGGGAGTTTATCACATGGCCGAAGAGCCGGAACGCGGCGGAAATATCCACATCGGCCGCATCGACCAGATGGCCGGACATATCGGCTTCGGCAACTCAGGCAACGTGCGCGCCGAGCAGACCATGAACCAGGCGGCTCTGTTTCAGAGCCTGTCGTCAGCCCTCCAGAGCGCCATAGCTGACAAGGCGGAACTGGAGAAGCTGTTGGCGCTCGTTCAGCGGATGGATCAGCAGCGGACCGTACCCGCGCTCTTTGCGGCGGCCTATGGCGAGTTCATCGCTGCAGCAGCGAACCACATGCAGATCGTTGCCCCTTTCCTGCCGGCCCTTCTGCCCTTCCTGGGCGGGGGAGTGTAGGACAACATGGAGAAGTTCAATCTTGAGCACTGCTGGTAGCTGCGGCTGGAGTGGCGATGGCCGCGGCACCGACGGCCATCGGACACAAGGCCCTACGTCTGATCGGCATCGGCTTTCTCTGCTTCGGCATAGGCGAATGGATCAACCGGCCGATCGTGCAGCAGCCCTACGCGGGGGGCGAAAATCGGATCGCCCCGGCGTTCGAATACCGGCGGGCGGTATCGGCCTAGTGCCCCCACGAGCCATTTGATATCCCCTTTTTCAGAAAGAGGAGACGAATCAATCATGTGTCGTAAACTGAAAACTCTAGGAGTGCTGTCGGCATTGGCGGCAATGGCGATAGTCGCGCTGCCCGCTTCTGCGCAGGAAGTCCTTAAAGCCGCCGGGGGCGCGGGACCGGGCGCGCCATATCATGTCGTCGATCCGGCAACGAAGGCGCAGAGCGGCATCATGGTGGATCTGCTCAACGCCATCGGAAAGGACGCTGGGTTCACCGTGGAATACGTCGAACCAATCCCGGTCGCCGACCTGATTCCTTCGCTGGTAGAGGGCAAGATCGACGTTATCGCGAACAACCTCGGGATCACAGACGAGCGGCTGAAGCTCATCGATTTCTCGATCCCGTTCTTCAACGCTGGCGAAACCCTGCTGGTGCTCGAGACCGACACAACCGGCTACGAAGAACTCGATCACCTGAAGGGCGCAAAGGTCGGCGCTGTGAAGGGCTCGCTCTATGAGCCGGCGCTGATTGCCATGGGCGACAAGCTCGACGAAGTGAAGCTCTACGCGACGACTGCCGAGGTCGCTGACGCGGTTCTGAAAGGAGAGGTCAAGGCAGGCGTACTATCGAGCGTGCCAGTGGAGTACGCGCTGTCGCAAGGCAATTACAAAGGGCTGAAGATTGTCCCAACCTACCAGCAGACGCTAACGAGCCAGCTTGGTCTCGGCATCGCTAAGGGTAGGCCCGAGCTGCTGAAGCGGATCAACGACTCACTGGGCAAACTCATCGCCGACGGTACCGTGGCGACGATCTTCTCCGCGAACGGGATCAAATGGATCGCACCATAATCGATTCGTGACCTACGCTGATCAGGCGCGGCGCCCGACGCCGAGCAGCAGCAGGCCGACTGTTCCGCTCACCACGTCCGACGACCTAGGCGGCAGCTCTGCACCCTTGAAGCTGACAACGAGCTGCTGCCCCTGGGTTCCCAGGTAGTTCCTTCTTAGTCCAGCACTTCGACGACCGTCGCGCTGGTAGCGCGGCGGGATGTTCGGCGGGTAGTAGGGGCAGGAACGACCCCGACCTCCCTTGAGGGAAGCCGGGGCCAGTGCTTAGGGAGTCACGTATCCAAACTATTCCATCTTCGCCGCGGCCCGGATCAATTCCTCGCGAAGCCGGTCTACTGCTGAGCTAAAGCAGGATCATCCCGACGATCATCGCCGTCCCGAGCAGCATGATCACCACGTCGGAAGCGCGGAGCCAGCCCATCACAGCCGCTCCACGCACACACGCCCGACGCCGGCATGGGTCAGCCCGATACGGCGTGCGGCCGCAGTCGATATATCCAACGACCGGCCACGAATGAACGGCCCGCGATCCCTTACGATCAGCACCACCGACTTGCCTCGATAGCTGACCCTGATCTTCGTGCCGAACGTCCACGAGCGATGGGCGGCAACCATCTGCGTGCCGTCGAAATAGGACCCGTCAGCGGTGCGCCGACCCGATTCCGCGCCATAGTGCGAGGCGGTGACAAGTTGCCCCTGGCATTGGGTGGCGAGCGCGGGCGTGCCCAAGAAAAAGGTCGCGCATCCGAGGATGGCGGCCGATGCTGCAAACGCAGCGATGATCGGGTGTTTCATCTCTTCATCCGGTTGAGGGTTTCTTCCGAGTGGGTATGCGCCGGCGTAGCGGCCGTTCCTCTGCAAGCCGACGTTCGAAAAGCTGCTGGGCGCGGTCCTCGACTTCTTCCTGTGTGGCCTGGGCTTCGAGGTGCTCTTCGTAGAGTTTGGCGAGGCCCTTGATCGCGTCAGCGGTCGCCTCGAGATGCATGTTGGTGCGGACCTGTTGCTGGATCAGGAGGCCGACCCCCTCGACCAGTTCCTTCACCGGCCCCATGTCCGCCAGCTGCCCGGCGGCATAGAACTCCTGCACTTTGGGCCGGTCCGGGCCTTCCTTCTTCCCGATGGTCCGGCTGTAGGCAGCGAACCCGGCGGCAAGGATCACGAAGGCCACCGTTGCAAAGCCGGTGTATTCCTGGGGGATGCCGAGACTAGTGAGCCATTCCATCGCTTGCCGCCTTAGCTCTGCCGGTGTCGCGCCACGCGTGAAAGATGCACCAGAGCTCCAAGGCAAGGGGCAGCGGGTAGATGCGATTTCCGGCCGTTGCGACCGCGCTCACCGACAATAGGACCATGAACCAGAAGGCCGCCGACGCTATGGCGGTAATGCCCCGGACATGCGGGGAGTATTTCGAATAGGCAGTATCGGCGAAGGTGCCGTTGACCGCGAGGGCGAGCAGCCGGGCAAGCCCCGCGGCGATGCAGAGCCAGCCCCAGGCATTCTCCGGGAGGTACTGCGTCATCCCTTGCCATGCTGTGACGTTGGCCCAGGCATCGTTCGCCCCGACGAGACCGAGCCCGTAGTTGGTCAGGGTGAGGCCCATGAACCACTCGGTGACGCGGGACTCGAAGTGGGTTTTGATCCCGGTGACGATCCTGAAAAACATCACCCCGACCTCTTCTTCCAAGGGCCATCGAAGATCGTCGGTCGGGGCTTCTTCTTCCTGCCGAACTCAAACGGGCCACGGGCATCCGCGCCGCCGTTGAGCTCGCCGCCGGTGAATTCCTCCGGCGCCGGCTTGGACGTCGGTTTCTTCGGCAGCACGGCGAGCACCAGCCCGAGGATGATCGCCCCCGCTCCGGCAACGGCTGGCCAGCCGCCGAACTGCTTCACCGCCTTGGCGAAACCCCAGAGGGCACCGATGATGATTGCCAGCGTGCCGCCGACGATGAGCGTCTGAACGAACCAGCCGAGGCCGTTCCACCAGGCCCATGCCGCGCGTTGGGCATGGCAACTGATGTCGAGAAGGGTGCAGTTCATCGCCGCGCCCCTTCCTGCACTGCCGCGACGGAAGCCTGCTCGCCCTTCCGGCCATTGAGGTAGAGCCAGCCAGCGACGGCGAAGAAGATCAGCAGATAGACCCACCAGTCGATGAAGCCGAGCACGTCAAGGATGGGCTGGGCACCATCGCGAATATCCTCAAAGCTGCCGACCACCCAATTGCCGAAGCCGACAGCGGCAGTGCCGATCATGCCCCAGAGGCCGGCCACCTTGGTGAACCAGTTGGCTTTTGCCTCCGGTGCTGCGTCGCGCACCTCTTTGGCCGTAGCATCCTGCCGAGCCGTGGAGATTTCTCGGGGCTTGGCCTTGGCCAGTGCGACCAACAGACTGCTGTCGATAGTCGATCCGAGCGGCAGGCCGGCGTCGTGCCGGAAGATCAGGATCGCCTTTTCGGTGAAGTCGCCGAAGTCGCCGTCGACGTTGCCGATCTCGGTATAGCCGAGCTCCTTTAGCCGACGCTGCACCTGGGCAACGACCTCGTTGTTGCGGGCGCCCTTCACGGGAAAGTCTTGCGGAGGTGCCGGGCGCGGCTTCGGCGCCGGTTTCCCTCTTACGCTGGCGAGGATGGCCTCGAGCTCGTCGGCTTCTATCTGCGACTTGTTCACACCATCGCCGGCGTAATAGCTCTCTCCCCGCGTGACGGTCCGCTGCGCGCCCTTGAGCGTGGAGAGGACGGGCATGGACGCCCATTCCTTGGCCAGCGCGAGGGCGAATGCCGACGGCGTGATCTGGCCGCTGGTGAAGGCCTGCCAGCCGCGCGCCGTCAGCAGTGCATAGCCGAGGCGGTCCTGCAGGTCCGGGGTGAATTTGGCCGAACCGGGAATGCCGAGCTGCGCCACCAGGCCGGCGAGGGTCTTGCGGATGATCTGGTATTTGCCGGCTGCCGAGCCGCGGTGCTTCTTGCCCTTGATCGTCCAACCCGTCGAGCCCCAGACCTTCTGAGCCGCGAGCAGTTCATCGATCGTGTAGTCGGTGAGCGGCTTGGGGAGCTTGGCCTGCTGATGGAACACCAGCACGTCATAGGCCTCGCGGCCCGACTCGCCGGTCTCTGCCCGGCCGATGAAGTCGAGCAGCGTCGCCGCCCCCGCAGGTGCGTTGGTCATGGTGGTCTCCGTTGACGTTGGTGACGTTGCCGCGCGAGAGTGCGGCGGGGGCTAGACGATCCTGCTTGAGGACCTTCGGATCATCGCCAGAGGCTTGAGGACCAACCGCCGCTTCCGCGAGGGGGTGGTGTTGCTCGTCCTGCTATGGGGCGCTGCGGTGTGGCTGGGGCTTAGGCTGCTGGCGGCTCTATAGGCGCGCCCTACCAGCGATCGCTAGCCAGCAGCACCGCGAGGAACATCACGACGCGCCGCCACAGGGTCACGCCGTCCGCGCGCAGTGCGTTGTAGAACTCCCCGGCTGCAGTCATGTGGCACCAGTCCTCATAGAGCAGGAAGTCGTGCACGATGGCGGCCTTGGCTATCTCGGGGCTGTAGCCGTTGAACCGGGAGCCTACCCAGCCGCCGACAGCCCCGCCGAGTAGCGCACCTGCCAGCGCCCACCACGACCCCAGCAGGAGGCCGAGCAGGCCCAGCGGCAGGCCGAGGGCCAGGCCAACCGCTACACCCAACCACCAGGGGATCGATGCGAGATCGGTGACGAACCCGGCCGGGGCTTCGATGAACAAGCCGGTACCGAGCTTGCCTACCTCCCACACCAGCGGCGTCACCAACTGCCAGTCGCCGTCTAGCGGCTGGATCTGGGCGGTGGTGTAGATGCTCATCGACACGCGACTGAAGGTGCGTTGGTCATGGTGCTGGTCTTTTCACTGGACTGGCGCCGCACTATTGGATGAAGTTGCGCCGCAGAGGTGAGGGTTAAAAGCAATGGTAGGTCGTGAAATCATCGCGCCGTTGCATGGGTTGCGCGGCATCGCAGCCATGACGGTGGTTCTGGGACACGTCGGCGACATCACGAAGGTGCTTGTGATCTCGCCAGCGTGCGGGGTGCTATTGTTTTTCTCCCTGAGCGGATACCTGATGATGCACTTGTATGGCGCCGCGACTTTCAGCCTGCGCTCGGCGTGGTCGTTCGCAGTGGCGAGGTTCGCGCGTATCTATCCGCTCTTTGCTGCTGTCATTGTCGCCAATGTCATGCTCGACATCTGGCTGGGGAAATCGCCGTTCCAGTTCGGTGTTGACCAGCTAGCGCCTCATCTGCTGCTCGCGGGCGCAGGACTGACGGTCTGGACCGTAAGCGTCGAGTGTCAGTTCTACGGGCTGTTTCTCATCGCGTGGATCGCGCACCAGACCGTCTTTCGCAAGAACGATGCCGCCTTCGCTGCCTTCCTGGTTGCCGGCCTTGGCGTACTATGGATGCTTGGGTTGCAGGGCGGCCGCATCGACATCCTGCATTACCTGCACCTCTTTGTGCTCGGCATGCTTGCCGCCATCGTCATGAGGAAAACCGGCGGCGCCACTATGGTCCGGATAGCCGGTTGGGCAGCGATCCCTCTCGCTGCCAGTTACTTGGCGATCTGTCTCTACTACGCGCCGGTTTTTGCTCCAGGCCAGCGGATATTCTCCGAGATGTGGGTCAGCGTGGTTGTGGCAGGCCTCGTAGGCGCACTCGCCATGGCCCCCAAGTCCTTGGCCGGACGGGTTCTCGGCAGCGCGCCCCTCGTCTGGCTCGGCGAGATTTCATTCGGCATCTACCTGCTCCAGCGACCCGTGATGTTCTTCCTCGCCGCCGTTCCCGGCCTCAATCGCTACACCTGGGCTGCGCTGGTTATCCTCCTGACCATCCTAGCGGCTTGGGTGGCGCATCTGTCGATCGAGCGGCCCGCGAGATACTGGATCAGGCGGGGGTCGGTTCAGCCTCTTTCGATCCCTGTACCTACCCCCTGACTGCTATGCCGGTCGGACTGCGATGGTCACAGCCGCACCGTTTGTCGAAGCGTTAAACGTGAACACACCCGGGTCCTCGGAGGCCGCTTGCAGATTGCGGGTGGCAGAAGCCAATTGGGCGGTTTGGGCCGATGTGCCGGCGAGCAACTGGTTGCTGGAATAGTTCGTCGGATAACTCGCAACGCCTGTGGTGGTGGACCTCTTGCCTCCCGAAGCAATCCACAGCGTATTCACTGAACCCCAGCTCGGCGTTAGTGACGGAGGGTCGGCGGTCGTAGTGCTCGCAATCAGGGCCGAGGCGATTTCAGGAACACCCTGATAGCCGGTGATCCTGAATGAGTTGACACAATACGAGCCGTTGCCGCTAGCCGTGAATGTGACCGATGCCCCTTCAGATCCCGAAGCCACCTTGTATGCCACGAAGAAGGTGTCGGTGGTGGAATTGCTATCGTACAGGATCGTCCACCCGGACGCGGAGTGCGTTCTGGCCGTGCTCGGGTTTCCCTGCCCAATGACAATGAGCAGGTCGCCAGCGGTAATGCCTGCCGGCAGGCTAGCTGCGTGCGTCGTAACGGCGGCTGTAGTTGGGCCGTTGGAGTTTGTCGCTGCGACAACGGGAAATGTGCCACCCGCCGCGTACGTCAGCGTCGCGGACTGCCCGGTCAGGGCGAAGGCCCCGGCGGCCGCCGCCATCCGCTTTGCGGTCCTGAGTGTCGCCGCTTGTCCGGTAAGCGCGAACGATCCCGCTGCGGCAACGATCTTGCGGGAGACGCGAACCCCGGCGGCTTGGCCGGTGAGCGCGAAGCTGCCGGCAGCGGCAGCCATATTGAGGCCCTTGCGGAGCACCGCAGACGTGCCGGTGAGCGCGAACGAACCGGCGCCGGCGGTGACACGACGGGCGCGCTTGAGACCGGCGTCCTGCCCGGACAGTGCAAAGCTGCCAGCCCCTGCCGCGATGGATTTCCCGCGCTTGAGGGTCGCGTTTTGCCCTGTAAGGGCAAAGCTCCCCGGCGCCGCCGCCACCCGCTTGGCGCGCAACAGCGCCGCGTTCTGTCCTGACAGGAGGAACGCTCCGCTGCCGGCCGACAGAACCACACCCCGGATCAGCCGCAGAACAGCCGCCCCGCCAGTGAGCGCGAAGCTCCCGGCAGCGGCGCGAAGTCTCTTGCTGCGGAACTGCGCCCGACGGATGCGAGCGTATCCGGGCAATGCCCGGCTGATCAGGCGACGCCTCATCTGACTACCTGATTTCCCAGAATGGCCGCTCTTCGGGAATGGCATTGGGACCGCTGCCGGCGGAGCCGCCTACGCAGAAGCGCCGGTGCTTCTTCCCGCAGGTGCAGGTGAAGATGTAGATGTCAGGCACGCCGCGGTCGCGGTCGGCCTCGCAGGAGTACCAGGCTTCAAGCGTGTGGTTCTCGGGATGGCGGCAGCACGATGCGATGAGCTGGTTCTGCTCGAGCGCCTCGATGTACTTGGGCGGAATGAGGTTGCCGAGCTTGGCAACGGGATATGGCGGACAAGCGAGGTGCTGCATGGCTCAGGCGCTCTTGCCGCGACCTGCAGTCAAACGCTTGCCGTCCGGGACCGGCGCATCCTCAGCAACACGCCGTCCGACCAGGAGCCCATCGGCGCGGCCGATCGGCTCGCCCGCCGCACAGACCTCGTAAAGTGCTGCGAGATAGGTTTCCTTGGTGACAGGCTTCTCGACGAGAACCTGGATATGGCCCGTCTTGGGCTCGACCTCTCGCCAGTCTTCGAATGTGCGGTGCTTCTCAAAGGCCGCCTGCACGCGGGCGACCATGATGTCACGGGATTCTGCGGTGCGCATGGGTCTGCTCCTCAAGCCAGCGTTGCGAGAGAGGCGCCGAAGTCGAGGGTGACACTCTCCCCCGCCGCGACGGTAAAGGTCGCGCCATAGTCCCACGAACCGAACAACGGATCGGCCGGGGAAGTCGGCGTGTCATCGTAGGCCGAGAAATAGCGGCCGGTTGTCGAGGATCCGAGATTGCCGGTGACGGCCGTCCAGGTCACGTCCACCGCCGTCGACGTCACCGTGCCGCCGGTGCGGGTGGAGTTGAAGGTGATATTCTCACCCCCGGTGTTGTATCCGTTCGATCCGCCGATCTGCGTCAGGTCGGACAAGGTTGCGTCGGTCGCAACCACTGGAGCGTCGGTGTGGATCACCGCCTTCCAGGTGTCGGTCGCCCCGTAGAAGTCGATGATCTTATTTGCGAGATGTTCGACGAACGCCTCGTATTTCACAAAGGTCGCCATCAGCGAGCCTCCTTGCTTTTAGGGTTTGATCTCTCACCACACCGTCACGCGCACGCGGCCATCGCCGCCCTTGCCGGAATTGCCTGCCTCGTTGCCGCCGCCACCGCCGCCCGGTTGTGCCCCGGCCGTAGCCGCGACACCCCCGCCGTCAGCTCCAGCGCCGCCGTTGCCGCCATGCGTCGAGACGCCGCCGATGTTGCCGGGCGTATTGCCACCACCACCACCACCACCACCGCCACGCATGGACCCGCCGCCAGCTCCGCCTTGGAGGGAGGATGTCGCTCCGCCGCCACCGCCGCCGCCACCAGAGACCGACTCTCCGCCTGCCCCGGTGCCGGAGCCACCACCACCGCCGCCAAACACCGAGGCCACGCCCGGCGATCCAGATGCTCCGCCAATGGGTGAACCGCCCGCGCCCGCGCTGGAGGCGGACTTTTGCCCCCCGCCCCCGCCGCCTGTGGTCCCGACGCCACCACCACCGCCGTAGGCGACGACATGCGAGCCTAATGACGTATTGCCACCCGCCTGGCCATCGGTGCTGTCAACCGTTCGCGCGGCGCCGCCTGCGCCAACAGTAACTGTTTCCGTCGCACCCAAACTGGAAAGAGGGACAAGGCGCTCGACGTAGGCACCGCCACCACCGCCGCCGCCGCCGTTGCCGTTCGATCCGCGGCGTCCCGACCCGCCAGCACCCCAGCACTGAATCAGCGCGACGTTGCCCTTGCTCGGCTTCGTCCATGTCGACGCACCGGCGGTGCTGAAGTCCTGATAGTCCGACCCCGCGCCACCCAGCCACGCGCCGCCGACGTAGCTGACCTCGAAACCGAAGTCCCGGTGGAACACCGTGGCGCCCTCATAGGCGTCAATGAAGGCCCATGCCGCGCTCTCGTAGTAAGCGATGTCCCCGGCATGGCCGACGAAGGCCCCGGTCGGAACTGTGCCCACCAGCCAGAACGTATCCGCCGCCGGCGAGCCGGGAGGCGTGTTCAGCGTCTCTTCCACCGCAACGCCGGCCGCCATGAGCAGCGCCCGGGGTGGAACCGAGCCGTCGGCATACTCGACTGCGAAGCCCGTCCAGCCCGAGGCGGTGAATTGCTGGTTGGTCCCGGTGTCCTCATTGAACACCGTGAGCCCGATTTCCGGCGCGGCATATACCCAGCCGCGCCGGGTGTAGACCGCCAGGTCATCATCACGCCCAGCAAAGGCGCCCGTTGCCGCTGTCCCGACCCGATAGACATCCCCCACCACTGGGGACCCGGGCGGGGCCGTCGCGATGCTGAGCACCGAGTTGCGCGAGATCGCCGCGGCTTCCTCGATGTGGTAGCGCAGCCCGTTGCCCGAGACGAGGCAAGTCAGCCCATCGTCGGCCGTTGTCGAGTCCGTCGTGTCGAGGAAATAGTCGTACCCCGTCGCCGCGTAGTGGATCAGCAGCGGTGGTTCGCCCACGTCGAAGTCGAGATCGACAAGGCTCTCGCCGACGTTCAGCACGTAGCCGAAGCGTTTGACCATCGCCTCGAGCAACGTACCCGTGACAAGGCCGGCCGTGGCTGCCGCAGCGGTCCGGATGGGGTTCTGAGCCATGATGTCCCTGAATGCCTAGGCGGCTTCCTCGAGCGGCGTTTCGAGCGCCGTCGACCAGCCGTTGATGATGGTGGGGCTGGTGCCCGAAAGGCTCAGCGCCACCGTGAAGTCCGCATTGATCGAAAGCCCGTCGACCCGGTACAGCCCGTTCATGTCGTCATAGGGAGCCGGGGCATCCCAATTGACGACGTCGCCGAGCTCCAGTTGCCGGTTCGCCTTGCCGGATGCCACCAGCACGGAAATGTCGAACACCCCGGAGATCGTCTTCCCCAAGGCGTTTTCGGTCATCATCGCGTAGGCGAGACGCTGCGCCGCCGGCGCGCTGTCGCAGAAGCGTTGGCTCTGCCGCTCCGCCGTCTCATCGTCCAGCGCCGAGCCGGGATAGGCCGTCTCGGCCTGCTGGCCGTAGCGCGCCGCGGGGAAGAACTGCGCCACGATCCCCGATATCCCAGACCGGCTGTCCGGCTCGTTCTGCATCGAGATCGAGCCCGCCCGAACCCACTGCCCCTTGTGTATCGTGGCGACAGCGGAGGCCGGCCGATCTGCGCGGATATTCGATAGCCCCTCGCTTTTCGAGATCGTCGCCCGGTTCTGCTGCGCCATGGCGCCGATCACGTCTATGGGGCTCTCGGTCGAGCGGACCAGCCCGTTCACCCGGCCGCGCTGCTCGCTGCCGTCAAGCGTCGGGACATACTCCCGGTCGATGGCGATGCTTTCGGTCGCAGCCGTCCCGTTGATCTCGGCCCGCGGCACCTGCCCGCCGAGGTCGGCGCACAGATAGTCCTCAATGGCAATCGTGGCCGTATCGCTCCAAGTCCATGTCGTCGGATCGCTGGGATCCTGCGCCGGGTCGGTGCGATCATATTGACGCAGCCCGCGAAGCCGGATCAGCATCTGCGGAACGCCGGCGACGCCCCAGAGCTCGGTGTGATGGTCGGCCGAGTTGCCGTAGTCCATGTCGAGGACGATGGTGCAGACGCCGCGCTGCCGGAACTCGGTCCACTTCGTCGCCCGCGCCGCGTCGCCCGGGTAGAAGTCGTCGGGCGGCGAGGCGAACCGGCCGGAGATGATGCTATCGATCGCCTGGCTGTCCGTGCCCGTGCGAAACGAGGACCGGAGATAGGCAATGGAGCCGTCGAACCAGGGCGCCGTCACGGCATCCCCGGTCGGCCCGAAGAAGCACTCGGTGCCGTTGATGGAGATGCTGACCAGCCCATCGCAAACCCCCTCGGAGAGGGTCAGCCCGAACAGCCAGCGGTCCGGCACGGAAGAACCCGAGGCGGCGACGGTCTTATGGAAGAACACCCCGCCGGCCAGTGTGGCAGTCCCGTACACCCGCCCCACCTCCAGCAAGGCGTCGAACTCCGGCAACTGCACCCCGGGCTGTTCCTGCTGCCCCTGCCTCTGGCGTTGCCCGGCGGCGCTGATGAGGTACTGGATACCGAATGACGCCGCTGAAATGGCGACACTGACCAGTAGCTGCCCAACCACGCCGATCGAAGCGTACCAGGTCGCGATGCCGGTGATGGCCGCAGTGATCGGGTCGGCCCGCGCTGCCGTCGCGGAGGCGAGCAGCAGCAACAGGGCGAGGCTAAGCCGCTTCACGCACGATCTCCCACATCCGCTTTGGGGCTATACCCGTCACCGTTACCCCCTTGCCGTCATTGGAGATGATCCAGCGGTCCTCCCCGTCGAAGATGGCGGGCACGCCCACGCCGTTCTCAGCGTCATAGACCCCGATCATCACCGCCCCTTGCCGGGGCCCGTCGACTTCTTCGAAGCCCTGTTCGCGGGCAAGGCGGTCTAGCGCCTTCTCCACCGCCGTATCGCCCCGCCCGCCCGCTGCGACACGCGCCAGCACGGCCTTCGCCGTCGCTTCATCCCAGGCGTCCCGCCGCCACGGCGCGGCATAGTCCGTCCCCGTCGCATCGCGCACGAAGTCGAAAACCCAGATCAGGCATGGATACGACCAGTCGAGCCCGGAGCGCGCCCGGGCGATGGCGCTCGCAACGGCCCCGGTCATGTGCTCAGACGCCAATCGATCGGCTGCCCGGTGCGGGCGATCTTCTGCGTGTAGTAAAACCCGGTGTCCCCTGCGAACCGCTCCTGCTGGCTCTCGTGGCTCCACTTCTTGCCAGTCGGCTTGTCGAACCGGGGCAGAGCCTCGAAGCAGTTCAGCGTCAGCTTGATCGTGCCGTCGCCATTGATCTCGCGCTGCAGCGTGTCCTGCTCCATCTGAGCCACCAGCAGCGGGTCGCGGATGATCTGCCCCGCACCGTTCCGAGCCGCCAGCCAGAGCTTGGCGCCCCGCCCCCGGACGCTCTCTTCCATCCCGGCCAGCACCTGCGGGTCGAGCCCGTTGAGGCTGAACTGCTGGGTCCGGAAGCTGAGAACGTCGCCACGATCGATGGACGAAACGGAGTAGAGATGCCCGACCCCGAGATAGGTGTTCCCGTCCCATGCGATCGGCTGCATCCCCGACCAGCAGTAAAGCGGCGTGGTCGATCGCTCGAACCAAGCCAGCCAGCAGAGATCGCGGTTCGGCGAGCGGAGCGCCTGCGCCATGTCGTGGCTAAGCATCGGTGTCCGGAACCTCTTGAAACACCAGCGTGAACGCCTGCCCCATTCGATCGAGGTTCATCGCCAGATCCTGCGCGCCGGAGATGAGCCGGAAGAGCCCCGTCGGAGCCAGCGTGTTGACCGGGTCGTCCTCGGCAACTCCGAGCCGGAGGGGCGGCTGAATGCTTACTGTCGCTTCACCGCCAGCATCCGAGCCGCAATCATCCTCTACGACGTAGAGGTTCTCGCCGATGCCCAGCATGTCGCCCGACATGAACGCTGTCGCTTGGCTCGCAACGAGGTTCTTGATCGTGATCGTCTCGGCGCCAGCCTCGGCATCCAAAGCGATGTTCACCGTCGGCGTTGCGCCTCCGCTGCCTCGCGGCTGGTCCCCGAATATCTCCGCCGTCATCGTTGGATCGAACAGCCGTGCCAGCACCTTGCCGCCGCGCAGCTTCATCACGAAGCGACGGTACAGAAGATAAGTTTCCGCATCGGAGATCGCGAAGGTGAACTCGGGCGCCCAGAACACGGCGGTCGGTCCGTTGATCGATGAGATCGGGTTGAAGTTCGATGGCCCTGCCGACGTGTTGATGTATACCGGGTTGAACTTCGCCGAAGAGGTTCGGTAGAGCTCGGCCGGCATGGTGATGATCTCCGGCATCAGCCTGACATCCCGCGGTTACGCTGCGCGGCAGCGACGGCCGCTGGCGCCTGGGTCTTGACCACCTGCACGGCGTTGGACTCGGCTTGCTTCAGGATTTGCGCCACCAGCCCTTGGTCGAGACGGATCAGCACCTCGCTCTGCCCACCACCGCCGCCCCTCAAGGCATCACCACTGAGAGTGACGGGGATAGAGCGGCCGTCCGGGAGGGGCACAGCGGCTTCCGGCCCGGCGTCGCCGAAGATCGCAGGCCGGTCAGTGATGCCGCCATTGGCGAACAGCCCGAGGCCATAGTCGACGCCAAGCTTTGGCGCTGGAGCGAACAGAGTTCCGCCGAACAACCCGCTGAAAAAGTTGGCAATGCTCGAGTTGAGCAGTTGCTTACCGATATCCATCAGTTCGCTGGCCAGCGCCTTCAGCGGGTCCACCCCGCTCATCACGGCATCGGCCATACTGGAGAACGAGTCCGCCAGCGTTTCGCCAATGGACGACGCGAAGTCCTCGACCTTGGGCTTGGCTTCGTCGAGACCGGCCATCAGGTCGACCACCGCAGTCTTCGCCGCGCCGGCGCCGGAAGTCAGCGACGAGAGGTCGGGCGGCTTGAGCGCCTTCCACATAGCGCCCGTGGAACCGAACGTGGTCGCGCCACCAAGCGCATCGAAGGTAGAATTTAGCACCGACCCGGCTGCGCGATTTCTGTCCAACCAGCCTGGCGTGGATCGGTCCTCGACATTGCCGCTGCCCAGCGGCAGGACTTGCGGGCGCCCCTGAGTGGCGACAAACGCCATGAACTGCTTCCAGCGAGTCTCAACCTGACCGATCCAGTTGATGACCTCCGTAAACGCGCTCACGATCGACGCGCCAAACTGCTGCGCTGCCTGCTGAAATGCGGGGGACGCGAGGAAATCGGCAAGGTTCTGTAGCGCTGGAAGCGCGCCCTCCATTACCTTGTTCGTCACCCCCTGGAGGATGGCACCGATTACCGTGAGAGTGTCATTGAAGCGCTCCGCCGCCTTGGCCGTTTTGGTGCTGATCGTGATGCCGAGCCGGTCTGCCGCCGCCGCCGCTTCGTTGAGCCCCGCCCTTCCGGAATTGAGCAGCGGGATCAGTTCCGCACCAGACTTGCCAAAGAGTTGCATGGCGATCGACGTTTTAAGTGCGCCGTCTTCCAGCCTCGAAAGCTTGTCGGCGACATCGGCGAAGATCGCATCGTTTGCGCGCAGATTGCCGGCAGCATCCTTGATGCTGATACCCAAGGCGGCGAAGACCTGTGCCGGACCGCTCTGGCTGTTGCCGGCCGCCTGCACTACCACCTGCGAGAACTTGCGCAGGCCGGTGGTCAGTCCCTCAAGTTCAACGTCCGACAGTTTGGCCGCGTATTCGAGCCGAGACAACGCCTCGACCGACATGCCGATCTTCTGGCTGGCCTTGCCGAGTTCATCGGCGTGGTCGATCGCGCCCTTGATGGCGTCCGGGAATGCCCGAGCCATCCGCCCCAGCGCCCGTCCGATGGTTTCGACGCCCAGTGTCAACTGGATGCCGAACTTGCTCAGCGCGCCCTGCGACTGCTTCAGGCCCACCTGAAACTGTGCGGAGTCCAGCCCCAAGCTGACGCGGAGACTGCCGATTTGGGCACTTCCAGCCATCTACTGCACCGTTGTTTTTGGAGGCATGGCCCAGAGCAGGGCGGCTTTGATTTCCTGCCACGGCCTGGCCCGCCGTGGGGCACCGACCTCGATCAGCAGGTCTTGCAACTTCGGCGGCTTGGCGAGGGTAGCGACACGGCCAGCCCACCAGGCTTGCGTCATGCGGCCGTTATGTTCGTGCTGCAGGCGCTTGATCGCGCCCGATGCTATCGCCGCCCCTTCGCGGGGCGTCAGTTCCCAGTAGAGCGCCGGGTCGAGACCGAGAGAGACCCATCCGCTCAGGTCTTCGTCCCAGCTTTTCGCCCCGGCTTCTGAGGGCGCGCGGTGGTGTCAGCCTGCGGAAAGGTGATGCGCAGCGCCTCGCCGATCTTCTCGCCAATGAGATCGTCGCCGGCCTCGTCCATCAGATCGCCGACCTGCATCAGATCCAGTTCAGGATGGTAGCGCTGCAGCCCTGCCCACAAGATCGCACGCATGACGACAATCTGCGGGTCGCTGGTGAGAGACTGCGCAATCTCGGGGAAGCCGCGACCGAGCAGCCCTTCGACGGAAGCAAGGGCGTTGCGCCCCAACTTGATGGTATAGGTCTTGCCGCCGACGGTGATGTCGACTTCGCCGCGAATGGGGTTCGCCATCGGTTATGCCCAGGTCGGTTCGCCGGAGGGCGTGAACTCGATCGAGCCCGTCATCTTGCCATCGGGCGTCATGGCGCCGGGGCTGAAATCCGATATGCCGGCCTTGGTCGCGACCGAGCTGCCATCCGGGAACTCGAACTTCCAGAAGCTCATCGCCGCCGCCGTGAGGGCGGTCTTGATATCGCCGGTGAACGACGCGATCCAGTTGCATTCGACCGTGAACGGCTTCTGGTTCTTCACGCCACTCATGATCACCTCGCCCCAGCCGTTGGGGCTCGCCATGTGCGTGGCGTCGATCGCTGCGCGGGTGAACCCCGGGGCCGTGGCGTTGGTGATCTCGAGCCCCCAGTCGGTATAGGCGTCGCCGATCGCCGCCCCACCTTTCTTGAGCACGACGCCAAAGGCGATATCGGCTTCTGTTTCAGCCATTGCAGTTCTCCGTTGTCAGGGGTTGCGCGGCGAACCGCAAGGATCAGAGCGTCACGCCGCTGATCTGGATATTGAGGTCGAGGACGGACGCCGACTTCGCGACGCCGAGGATTACGACGGCATCGCTGGTGTTGAGGTCGGCCTGCGGGCAGATGCCGCCGGGGGTGGAACTGAGGCAGTACGTCGTGCCCGGAACGAGCGTCCCGCCGACGGTGATGTCGCCGCCCTTCTGGATCGTGCCGGGCTGGCCGTTGGCGCCACCGTTGAGGGTGATGCCCACCGGCACCTTGGCGGCAGCCGTAGCCGAGTCATTGTCGGCGAGCTTGTACTTGCTGTCGGCCGCGTCCTCATAGACGACTTGGCCGGCCGCAAGGGTCGCACCGAATGTACCGTGTTCGATGCGCGCGTCGGCGCCCTGCAGCACGTTGGCCGCAGTGATCGAGATATCTGCCATTGATTTTCTCCTATGCGGTCAAGCCGCTCCAAACGTCCCAATCCGTCGAAGACCGATGCAGCAGCACCGTGCCGGGCTTGTCGGAATCCTGCCGATCCCCGATGAGGAAGATGCCCCGGAAGGACACTGTGCCCTGCACCCCGCGATAGCCGTGCAGCAGCGCCACCAGGGCGTCGCGCACAGCCCACATGGAGGCTACGGTTTCGGCCCGCACGTCGATCTGCACCGTGGCATTCGTCAGTCGGTCGCTGCCCTGCATATGGATGCCGGGGCCGCCACTGATGCGGTAGAGGACGATGGCCGGGTTGGGGGTATCCTGCGGCAAGTGGTTCCAGACGATGCGTGCGGCTGGGACAAGCGCGGTCAGCGGCGCATGGCCGATGAGCAACGAGCGGAGCGCGGCCTCCATTAGAGACGAAACCACTCGCGCCAGCCGTCAACAGATCGGAGGCTGAGCAAAATCCTGCCATTAGACGCGCGTTGCGCCCGCCATTGCCAGATAGGAAGTATCCGTTTCACCCTGCCCTCGCTGCCTTTGCCGCCCGGCGCTTCGCGATCCGTGTGGCTGTCTTCTCGATCTCAGGCCCGAGCTCGTCGGCGACGATCCTGATCGCGCCGTCGGCGTTGGCGTCGAAGGCTGGCCGCATGAACGACTGTGGCCCGTGGCTCACGGTGCCGAATTCCTGCATCACGCCCGCGGGATCGTTCGTGCCCATGTAGACGGTGACAAGCGCCTTGCCCTCGTCCTTCCGCGCCATTGCCGACTGCCGCTTGTTCAGTTTCGTGCCGACGGTGATGGATGCCTTGAGGTCGTTGCCCTGCGTGGCCGGATCATCCGGTGCCAGCGATCGAGCGGTCTCCGCCATCGGCTGCAAAGCCTTGGCACCTACGCGGCGAAGCACCGCCTTGCCGGCAGCCTTGCCATACTCAGACGCCAGCGCACCGAGTGCGGCGTCCAACTCGCGCAGCCCATCGACCTTGACGGTGGTCTTCACTCGTCGGCCCTCGCCGAAGCAGCGATGCGCAAACCCTCGCGCCGGCCGATCTCGTCAACGGTGGCAATTTCGTAAGTGCGACCCTCGTAAACGAGCCTGTCCTTGGCATCGAGGTCCGACCAGGACGAGTCCCACCTGGTCTCGAATATGTCCGTCACCTCTGCCGAGACTTCTGCCGCCGCGAGGGTTTCACGCGCCGATGCGCGGCGGCGTGATGCCCACACCGGCGGCACGATCTGCGCCCAGGTCTTGACCTGTTCGCCGGAGCCGGCGTCCGTGGTGAAGGTGAACCGCTCGAGGGTGATCTTGCGGTCGAGCCGTTCGGGCTTCATCAAACGCTCCACACCTTGAGCGATGACACCAGCCAGTTGATGGTTTCGCGCCGCTTCTCAGGCTCTTCGTGGTCGAGCGTCATCTTCACGTGGAGGATGATGGCGGTCTTCATCAGCGCAATGCGGGGATCGTCTGCGTCCTCGATGCCGACCTGATAGGCGGCCGTCACCGCCTCTGCGCGGGAATAGGTGCTGGGCCAGCTCTGGTCCGGGACGAGCACCAGGCGCCCATCGCTGAGCAGCGCATAGACATCGCTGTCGAGCGTCTGCTCAGCGCCGTCATCGTCGAGATAAGTCAGCGTCACCGGTGCGATCACGGGACCGGCCGGCAACTGCATGGCGTTGCAGAAGCGGTCGAAGCGAACCTCGACCGTCTGCTGAGCGACGGAGATCCCCACCCAGCCCTTCGGGCCGTCGAGTTCCGACTGAGCGGCAAGAATAAGCCCCTCGATCAGTTCGTCGCGGTCCGAGCCGGACTCGCCCAAGGCGGTTTTCGCCTCGTCGAGCGTGACCAGCGGTTCGGGCTGGGTGGTGACCGTCAGGCGCATTGGATCAGTCGACCAGCACGTGGAAGGCGCCAACCTTCGTCGCGCCGCCCTGAGCGATGACGATCTTCACGCGGTCATTCGCGAGCGCGATCTTGTCTTGCACGGCAGTGCCGGCAGCCGCGTAAAGGGAAGCAACGCCGACCTGTGAGTGCGTGGCGAGACGCGGGGCCCGGACGGCCGAAGCGTTCACGTCGGACTCGGCCCAGAGACCAACGCCGGTCGCCTCGCCGGTGATGGTGAAGTCGACGCCGTTGGCGTAATCGGTCTTCACGTACTCGATCTGGTGGATTTTCCCGCTCAGGCGGGGGGTGTAAGCCGTCGCGGTGCCGTCGGCGGCAGTGGTGACGGTGACTTTGTAGCGCTTCATGGAAGTCTCCTTATGGCGCCGCAGCGCCGGTTAAGCGGGACGGAGAGCTACTTGCTCTTCGACTTCCGCGGGCTGGCGGCCTTGTTCGCCGGAGCGGGTTCGGCCTTGTTGAGGGGGGCTGGTTCGGCTTTCTCGGCTGCCGGGGCAGCGCCGCCGGTTTCGCCATTGTCGTCATGATCGCCATTGCCGCCGAAAGCGGCCGGGCCGATCTCCTCGAGCACATGCGGGACCAGGTGTTTCACATCGTCGGACCGCGCCGTGCGGGTCTGGCCTTCCTCGTACATGCGGTCGCCTTCATGGCGACGCACCACGCGGTAATTCATCAGCTTGGACATGGGGGCTCCTTTCGGCTCATGAGGGTGGCGGCCGGTGAGGTCCGCCACCCGTGATCAGCCGACGGGTTACGCCGCGAGGGCGGTATCGAAGTCGCCGTAGATGAAGGCTTCCGGGCGATAGACAGCGAGAGCAACGCGCTCTTCGGCCAGCACGGTGACGAGGTTCTTGATGAAGTCGTCTTCGTTCTCGGTCGCCACTTCGACGCGAGCCGCCCAGCGATCGAACACCTGCGCACCGAGCTTGAAGGCGCCGGTGAGGAACTTCCTGACGGTGATCGACTGGGTGGCGACAACCGGCAGGCCCCACAGGGTCGGCGTGGTGGTGCCCTGCGGATTGCCGATGATGTACCGGCCTTCGCCGTCCTTCAGGGTCTCGATCGAGGCCCAGTCGGTCGGGTGCAGGACGTGGCCGCTCGCCGGATATTCCGCCAATGCCGCCTGCAGCATCGCGAGCCGGAGCACGTCGATGATGTTGAGGTCGGCGAGCGACACCGGAGCCGAGTAGGCCGTGGCCTGCGGGATGATGCCGTTCAGGTTCTGGCCGGTATTGTCACCGTTCAGCAACTGGCTCTCTTCCTTGTAGGCAAGGCCGTAGAGCAGGCGCTGGTCGATGATGGAGCGGAGCTGCGAAATATCGCTCAGCACCTGGCGCGAAGCCTTCATGTAGTGCGCGATGACCTTCGCCGAGGTCGAAACCAGATCGAGCTGGATATCGGACGACGGCTTGGCCGCACCTTCCGCCACCATGCCGGCGTTGTTGGTGAAGCCGGTTTCCTTGACGTATTCCAGCGTCGAGCCGTCCATCTGCCCCTGCGAGAGGAGGTCACGGACGGTCATGCGGCGCTGCGGCAGCGGCAGGATACCCGGCAGGCGGGTGGTCTGGATGGCATCGCCAACCGAACCTCCGGCGGCAGTGGTGAGCGAGGTCAGCGTGGTCTTGGCCTGCAGGTCGATCCGACCGCGGGGGTTGGCCTGGGCCAGGAATTCCTTGACCTTGGGGTCCTCGGCGAAGAGCTCGCCCATGGACTTCTCACGCTGGGGCTGTCCGCCGCCACCCTCGAGCAGCTTCTGCTCCAGCGTGGCAAACTGCTCGGTCAGCTTGGCGTTCATCTTGGTGAGCGACTCGTCGACCTCGGTCTTGAGCGCCTCGAGCTTCTCGCCCTTGGCGGCCTTGCCGACGAACTCCTCGAACTTCTCGCGGAGCGGGTCGACGGCCTCCTTGATGGCCTTGGCCTGCTCTTCCTTCAGTTCGGTCGCCAGTTCGGCGACGGTCTTCCTACCGTCGGGCGGATCGAACACGACGATCGGGGCGCCGAGGAAGCGGTGATAAGGCATGGCCACGGTGGCGAGCGCGGCCAGCCCAAGAATCGCGATGCGCGACATGGGTATTCTCCAGAAATGTGGGTTGCAGGGGTTTAGGCGCTCAGTGCCTGAAGGAACTTCAGCGCTTCGTCCGCCTCGTCACCGGGATCCCCCCGGAGATGCGGCGTTGCCTTGGCGGCCAGAGCCGTTGCCAAGGCCTTCGAGAACCCTGCATCCCGCAGGAATTCTTCGAACTCACGGACAGTCGGCAGCTTGCCGTCGTCCAGAATGGATTTGACCGTCGTCACCCGCGCCTGAATGTTCATCGGCATGGTGACGAGGGAGATTTCGCGGAGGTCGATCTTGACCAGCTTGGTTACGCCCGGCCGCTTCTCGTGCGGCTCGGCGCCGCCGGCGGGGATGCCGTAGCCGATCGACATGCCGCCGAGCGCCTTGGCCTTTAGTAGGCCATGGGCGCGCTTCGCCAGCGGGTCGGCATCGATCAGCAGCTGGCCTTTGACCCACAGGCCCTTCTTGTCCTCGGCGATGTCCTTCCAAATGCCGATCGGCTCGCGCTGATCGTGCTGCCAAAGCATCGGGATGGTGCGGCCATCGTTCTTCGCCTTCACCACGCTCTCGATGAACGCGCCAGGCTCGACAACATCGCCGCCCTGGTCGACGTTGCCGAACGTGCTGGCATAGCCCTCGAACTCGCCCTCGGCGCTGACATCCTTGGTTTCGATGTCGAGCCGGTAATCGAGCGACTTCAGCGACCCGATGTCCTTGGTGAAGAGCTTCATGGGGTGGTCTCCTTCGGCGGAGGAAGTGCGGCCGGTTGCGGCGCAGTGGTGATGAGTTGGATGGGCTCGTCCCAACCGGGGACCGGCTCGAGGTTTTCCAGCCGGCGGACTTCGTTTCGGAGCATCCAGCCCGGTTTCTGTGTGTCGCCGAGAGCCGCGGTGTAGAACGCGGACCGGCCGGCGCTGTCTCCGCGCAGCAGCCCTTCAAGGTTGAACTCGATGATGATCCCGGCGGCGCGATCCTCCGGCGTAAGAAGTTGCTTTTCCAGCGCCTGTTCGATCCGTTTGACTCGGCGACGAAGGGTGTACTTCTCGAAGCCGAGCGTGACTTCCTGAACACCGGTCCCCCAACTGCTGGTCTTCTCGCCGTGCCCAATCATGATCGGCGGCGTGCCGAAGAAGCGGCAAACCTCCTCCACGCTGAAGCCGCGCGACTGCAGCATCTGAGCGTCGTCGGGATTGATGCCGAGTTGCGCCCAGTCCGTGCCGCCTTCCAGCACCAAGGGCCGGCCGCTGTTCATGGCGCCCATGAACTTCTCGGTCAGTTTCGTCTCAACAATGTCGCGCTGCTCGGTGGTGAGAAACTTCTCGAATTTCAGCACGCCCGACGGACGGAGCCCATTTCGGAACGTCGACCCGGCCGCCCTGTCGATGGCGATGGCCAAGCCGAAGGCACGGGCGCCGAAAGCGAGCGTCGACATGCCGCCGAGCGGGTTGCCGCCGAAGCCGCGAATATGCAGCACGTCGTCGCTGGTCAACTCGAATGAACGGCCGTCCTCTGTCCAGCGATAGAGCAGCCGGCCGTTGCCAATGCTCTCCACCGTCGGCAGATCGGGCATGATCGGCATCAATCCGACCACCCGGTCGCCGCTGCGAACCTTGCGGGCGTAGGCATTGCCCCAAAGCTCGAGGCTGGCGCACATAAACTCCCAGAAGTCGAGCGACGTTTGCAGGCTGTTCGGGCTGTCGTGCAGCACTCGGTAGAGCGGGTGCGAAGTTGCCAATGAGCGGGCGCCCTTGGCATCCGTGCTGTAGATCATCAACGGCAGCGCCGCGATGGTGCCGGCGATGAGGTTGACACATGCCCACACTGCCGAGAGCCCGAGCACGCTGTTCGCCGTCACCGCCTCGCCAGTTGGCGCGTTCGTGTCGCGATTGCGCCAATGCTCCGGGTCGCGGATGGACATCGGCGTGCCCTTGACCAGCATCTGCAGGGCGGCCTTGATGCGGTTCATGCGGAGGCACCTGCGAGGGAGGCGAGATAGTCGTCCAAGCCGTGATCCTCCCCGAGTTCATTATCCGCGGCGCCGGCGGCCATTGCCGAAGTGACGAGCCCGTCGATACGGCCCCGGCTTCGTTCCTTGTCGAAGGCCCGGTTCTCCTGCCCGTCGCTCACGACGTGAGCATTGGCGGCGCAGGAGGTGGTGACCGGCGAGTCCTCGATGGTGATCGTCTTGGCGAGGATGCGATCCTCGAACCGTTCGATGCTGCGAGGCATCGTCAACTGCTTGTCCTCGAAGCGGACCAACTTGCCCTGGGCATGGCTCACCAGCTTGAGGCCGGTTCCTTCTGGCTTGTCCGGCCCCTCGAACTTCCACACCGGGAAGCCGATTTCCTCACACGCTGCGATGAAGTCAGCGATGCCGGCGGGGTCGAAGGCGAGGAATTGAACGTCGTGCTCCGCGCAAAGCTTGGCGACTTCCGCCGCGATGAAGGTCTTGTCGATGACCGCGCCATCAACGGCGGTGATCAGATTGGCCGCGACCCATTCAACGTAGGGCGCCTGGTCGGCGATCGATCGTTCCTTGAGCCGATCGCGAACCGTCCAGTACCAGGTCTTCTCCCAGAGGTGGCCTTTGGCATCGAGCCACGCCCCGGTGAGAGCGGTGAGGTCGTTCTTCTTCGACAGGTCCAATGAGAGCCAGCACTTGCAGCCCTTGAGCCTGGCCGGATCGACCTCGCCCTGCACCGCCAGCCATGCATCCTCGGCGATCCAGAACTCCGTCGCGCCGACCGGGATGCCGAAATACAGACGCTTCGTCGACAACGCCGTCGAGAGCATTTGCTTGGCCGTGTTGACCATGCCCTCGATGTTCTCGCGCGGGAACGTGATCCCCAGCGCCGGCAGAGACTTCGACCACACCTCCGGGGTCTCGAAGATCGTCTCGTGATCCTTGGCATCGACGCGGGCGATGAAGCTGAAGGCCTCGTCGTCAAAGAACTTGCCCTGAGCAACCTTCTGATAGAAGGCCGAGTAGTTCGAACCGACGATCTGGTCTACCGCCGGCGTGTTGGTCCCCAGCAACATCAGGGCATCGCCCGGCATCTTGCCGATGGCCGCTTTCCACACTTCTATCGAAGTGTTGGCCTTGAACTCGTGGATCTCATCCGCCGCAACCAGCACCGGCTTCGGACCAGATACCGCCTCGCCGTTTGCCAGCGCCTGAAACAGCGAGCCCGATTCCGGGAACTCGACCTTCCACGCGTTATCGCCTTCGCCGCGGATCAGCGCGATGCCGCGCTCGACCAGGGTGTCGGCTTCGTCGACCTCCTCACCCGGCGCCGGCGGGATCGGCCCGCGACACATCGCGACCGCATCCTTGAACAGCACGTTGGCCGTGTTCCGGTCCTGCCCAATGGCGAATGCCTTGGCGCGGGGGATACCGTAGAACCCGGTCATGTAAAGGCCGATGGCCGCCATCAGTGGCGACTTGGCCTGCCCCTTGCCGGTCTCCAGCCAGGCTGAACGAAACCGCATCCGGCCGCTCGTCTTCCGCCAGCCGAAGATCGACCCGACAACAAACACGTGCCACGGGAGCAATTCGAACGGCAGCCCAACCTTGGCGCCTTCCGAGATCGTCAGCATCGCCGGGAAGAACCCCAGAGCATGCGCTGCCCGATCCAGCTCCCACCGCAGACCACGGTCCGGCCCGTGCTTCAGGTCGTCGAGGTGGCGCTTACACGCCGCAATCTCGAACTCACCGGGCAACGAACCATCCGGCCGGCGCCCCGCCGCAACAGCGAGCGCATAAGCCGTGGTCGGATCATTTGACGGCGGAGAGGTATCCGTCGGCCGCGCGGGCCGCTTTCTTGCCATTGGGTACTTTCGTCGCTGCAGCACGCCGGCGCGGCGACAGGCCGAATTCCTGCTCGAGCACCGCGGCATCGGATGCCGCCTCGCGCATCACCGTGAAGTGCGGCGAGGTCCGAGCGATGGCTTTCGGGTTGCCGCGTTTCGGCTTCGTCACCGCGCCATTCTCGGCAACCTCTCGGGCGGCGCGATCGTAGAGGATGTAGTCGACCACCAGGCGCTGCAGAGCGTGGGCATTGCCCGGGGCCAGCAGTTGCCGGTCTCGCAGCTCCGTGGTGACCACCCGCCAGTGTTCCTTGGCCGCTGCGATCTCCAGCACGTCGGAGAACAGCGAGTCCCAATCCGGCTCCGGCACCACTGCGCCAGTGTTTTCGATCACGTTCATGCAGTTTACCCCTTCGGGGTACCCTCAACTTTTAGGTCTGAAATTGCTCTCGGTGCGAACGAAGGCACCAGCGGTGTCCGCTATCGACCGGTTGGAGAGATTTTCCCTCCCCCCCCAGGGCTGGTCGACGACTTCAATCTCAATGTCATGGGGACCGATCGCACCTGCGAGCCTGAGCAGCACTGCCGTTGCCCACATGCGCAGCCCATAGGCACGTGGCATCCTCACCCTGAGGGTCAGCGTGGGCATGTCGACCTTGATCGTACCTACGCCTTGGGCCATTGCGTTCACCTGTTCCATGGATGGTTGTGGTCTATCGGCCTGCCGTTGATGGCTATGGCCTGCTTAGGCGTGGGTGCCTTGAACCCGAACTGCTCTGCTGTCCGGATCGCATCGTGCTCGTCACACAGGTTGCGGGTGTTCTCGTCAGTGTCTGGTCCGCCCTTACTGAGGGGGATGGTGTGGTCCACCACGGTGGCGAGGGTGATACGGCCTAGAGCTTCGCAGTCCTCGCACAGGTAGTTGGTGCGCTTCAGCCTGCGGTCACGCTGCTTGACGCCTGCTCTGCCACGGAGGCGGGGTGTCGCGCGATGCCGGGGCACTTAGTTGTCATCGGGCGGTGGCGGGATGGGATATCCGCTACGGGTATAGCCGACGCCGCCCTTCTCGTTCTGTCCCGGGTGCTCGTCCTGCGACAACACGCTAGCAGCCAGCCGGCCAGTCTGCTGGCAAGGATGCGCGAGGGCGAACTGGTCATCACCGAAGGCGGGGTTGACGTGACTGCCCGCGAGGTACGGATCCTGGGCAGTCAAATCGAGGGCCTTGAGGTTGTGCTTCGCATGTTCACCGGAATGGGCCGGCACGCCATCTAGCGGCCTGTGTAGGGTACGCGTTTCCCGCACCAATTGTGTCCTGATCGAGTGTTATCGCGTATTTTCACGCAACCGCTTCCGGATCGCCCTCGACCTCGATGATGATGTCGTGCGGCCCTACCATCCGGCGAGACCGAGCAACCACCCGACGAGGCGCATGCGCACCCCATAGGCGCGCGGCATCTTCACCTTGATGGTGAGCGTCGGGAATGGCAGGCTGATGGTCGGGGACAGCTGGGCCATGGGGTTGGTGCCTGTGGTTGATGGCTGCCGGGAGGGGGATGCCAAATGTTACGGGGTCGACGGGGGATTGGTTGGTTCATTTTGGGCTGGCTGGCGATCACCGCGGTGATCGCAGTGACACTGTACGGTCTATGGCAGCTGAGTGCTTACTGATAGTACTTACCATGGGACAGCCGGGGGGCATCGCGCCACTGCGAGGGTCGGCGGGCTTGCTCGGCATGGTCTCCTAGTGCCGCACGAGGGTGCATAAAAAAGAGAGCCGACGAGGCTCTCCTTTTCCCGGTGCGCTCTGGTTCCCGTCAGTCGAACTGATAGTTGATGCCGGCCTTCAGCACGTGCAGCTGCGTGTCGTATTCGTGGAAATTGGCGATGAACCCGCCAGCGCTGCTGCCTTCATACGAGACGTCGTCGAACCAGAGGTAGTTGTAGGCACCAAAGACCGAGACATTCTCGCTGAGCTTCACATCCACCTGGGAGCCCACGGTGAAGCCCTGAGCCACCTTCTGGTCGGAGTACCCGGCCGAACTCTGGAATTCCGTACCGGCCCAGGCGAGACCGCCCACCGCCGAGATGAGCATATTGTCGCCCAGCGCGAAACCAACCTTGCCGGTTGCGGTCGCGAGCCAGTTGATGTCCATCGTCCCTTCGTAGATGCCGGGCTCCAGAGGGCCGTTGAGGAACGTGATCTCCGTAACGCCCGTATCCGAAATCGCAGCCAGCGATCCGGAAACCTCGGCGCCGACGACAATGGAGCCGAACTGATGATTGTAGCCGATCTGCGCTCCAGCCAGCCAGCCAGCCAGATCGCTGAGGTCGTCAGAGGTGAACCACGGTGCACCGCCGTCTGGGTTTGCGAGGGCGGTTATGGCAACCGGCAAACCATTGCCGTCGCATCCGACGCCTTGCCCGGCGATCCATGACACCGAGCCCAAAGGAGCGTCGTCTCCGCAATCCAGCGAATCGACGGTCTGACCGAAGCCATATCCGACGTGGCCGCCAACGTAGACGCCGGTCCAGTCGCCCGTGACCACTTCGTCCTTCGCGATCACGACTCCGGTCAGATCGGCGGCGGCTACCGATCCCGTCATCAGCAGCAGCGCCGCTGACGCAATTCCGAATGCAACGTTCTTCATAGTGTGCCTCGCCAGTTCCAAGTTGCTCACATCTATGGCCTAATTCGCGCCGTTCGCGTGTAGCGGGGCGGTCACACTCAAGATCAATCCGTGGTTGGATCGCGGCCTTCCCGCGGCACAGGTGGGGCGCTTCGCCTGTCGTCAGCGGTTACGGCAAAACACAAAAGCCCCGGCGCGATGTCGGGGCTTTTCTCGTGGCGCCAAACGCCAATCTAGGCCTTTGGTGCGCCCAACTGCCTGATTTGTCAATAGGTGTCCGAGCGCTCGCCCCGCGCCGCCGAACGGTCGGGCAGCAAGGCGCCACGCCGGGATTGCATGACCGGCGCGCCGCCCGGAGGCTGGTTCCTCACATGGCTCTCCGGGTCGCAATGACCGCCGTCTCCCCGTCCGCGGTAAACGTCTGCTGGCTACCGTCCGACCACGCGGTGGGTTTCGCGTTGCGCGCGGGGTCAGCGGCGTAGCCGAACTCTTTAGCGAGCTCGTCAGTCGCCGCCAACACCTCGGCCGTTACCTTCTCCCGGGCGGCGCCTCCCTCGCCGTGTAGCAGCTCTAGCGCCACCGCCGAGACCGACATGCCGTGCACGATCATCTTCTCGACGACTAGGCACCGATGACTTTCTGGACCGCCCAGGCGTTCTACTGCTGCCAGATACTTGCGGCGCGCCTCCTCCGTCCCCTCGATCTCATAATTCTCGCTCGGCCCCGAGGTGTCGACACGGGTCTTGCTGTAGTCGATCGCCTTGGCTCCCCCGATCAGCGCCCGCTCGGCTAGGTTGCGGTACTCCGCGGCAGCCTGCACTTGCGCCTCAGTCTTTCCCCGCACCCGGGCGAGACCGCCGATCAGGACCTGCATCGAGACGTCCGCCTTGATCCAGCCTACCCAGCGGGCGTCCGGAAACTTTGCCGATTCCTCGATGAACGTCGAGCGCGTCATCAGCGGGTCGGGGACATACCGCCGATCGACAGACGGGCCGTTGAAGATGGCGCGGCGTGCTGGGGCTGGACTGTTGGGCTCGTAAACCGCCAGGCCCTTGCCGAACCGTCGGCAGCGGGCGAGAGCGTCCGGAACCTTGGCCGTCGCCACCAGGTCGCCCGAGCCGGGCCCGGCGAACACCTGCAGCAGGACGCGACGCAACTTGCGGGCACTGTCCATGGATGGGGTTTCGACGACGCCCAGCACGTCGACCGTCACGCTCCTGTCGATGGTTTCGCCGCGGCGCTGTGCCAGGCGCTTCGCCCGGTCGAGATCCTGTCGGCGCGCAACCTGCTGCTCCATACGACTACGGGAGAGATCGACGCGCTTCGACACCCTGATCCGCGCCGAGGAACCGTCGAGGATGAAGATAATACCTGCATGCATGCCGAAAGACCTCACTGGATGGAACCGTGTGAGGCCGGGGACGGGTAGAGCGGGGGTGCCAGATAGATGCCCTGATTTGCCCCGCCCCGCAAGCGGGCTAGGACACTTTGAACGCCTTCAGCTGGTCGAGAATTGCCAGGCGTTTGCTCGGTCGAACCTGGGCAGACGGAGTAGCCGGCTTACTCGGTAGCGTCGGCTCCGGGTTCTCTTCCATCCACCAATAGAGCGGCCTTCCACGGGTTTCCGCCAACGGCTCGCGGTGCCGCACGGGATTGTCATAGATGTTGGTCGTCAGGCCTCGCTCTCGAGCCAGCCCCAGCGCTTGGTCGCGACGCGACTTGTCGAGCCCCTGACCGAGTACCCGTCGCCGCCCGCCCTCAACGGCCCCGACTATCCAGCCTTGGCTGTTCTCCACGGCATAGACTTCCTGAGTTCTAACCAGACGAGCCCGCCTTCCCTTCTGGGTCGAAGCCATCCTGCGCGCGTTCGTGGCGCCGAATAGTTTTGCGACGACAGCTTCATCTTCGGGGGCAAGGACCGAGTTGCTACTAGCCGCGGTCCACCCGCTCGCCCGAAGGGCGGCTTCTAGTTCGTCGAGATCGTCGGACATTATTTCATGGTCCTAAGTCTGTTGACGGTTCCTGATGTGTTCCATTTTCTCTTCGAGTCGGTCAACCGCATCCCCCGTAATCCACACCCCTCGATGGGGGTCGCGCAGTGTGCCATCTGCCTCGGCCGTCTGGGCTTATGCAGGATTGAGAGGGGAGGCCGTTGCATACGTCCCCCCAGACCAAAAGTCGGGGAGGACGCATCATGCAGGACCGAGCCGGGTAAGGCGCGAGGCATGAGCGGGCTGCCGGATTTCGCCCCCTTGTCGGTGGCGAGCGCTCTGGGGTTGACCTGTCAGAGCTACCGGTGCGTCTCAAATCAGCGGATCGCAAACGTCAGCCAGCCAGCCGACCGACGCGCGAGAGGTATCCCTCTTCCATGGACGGCGGTATCCCGCTTCGTTCATTTGATTGTGCCGTCCGTAGCCTCCGCTCTCGCTTGGCCGGACCCCCGACAGACGGGCTGGGCTATGTGCAGTTCGAGAGCTTTAGTGCTGCCGTTTCTTCCTGCCGCGCTTGCCTACGCCGTCCCAGGCGCGGGTCTGGGCGGCAGCGCTCTTGGCCGCGCCCCAGCCGGCGGCACGGGCTCCGCGGAACCCGTCGGCCGTCAAGATGCCCTTGGCGGCTCCGGGCCTGCATACCGTCACCCAGGCCTGCAGCGTCTCGTCAAAATATCGGTCAGTCATTCGGCACCCATTGGAAGCGGTTGAAGGCGTCGACACGGGCGATTCCGCGCCTGACGAAATGAAGTCCGATCTTGAGCCCCAAGTCGCTCAACGCCTCGACTCGACGCACGGGCTCGCCGTCTAGGGCAGCAGAGCCCAGTTCGATCGCGGTCATGACCTTGCGAAGCATGAGACGCTTCAGCGCCTGCCGCTCTCGCTTGTCGCGGTTCCTCATGGACGCCCCTCGCCGCGGATCAGCATCGAGATCAGGCGCTGCACTTCGAAGATGCCGGCCTCCTGGTGGAGGTCGTTGACGTCCATTCCCTCGGCCGGCGGCATCAGGTATGGGCGCTCGGCCTTCCGCGCGAAATGCTCGCCGGCGCCGAGGCCACCGAACTGGTCGGGCTTTGCCTTGGGTGGCGCGTCGTGGTCAGCGGCAATGAAGCACCGGCCCCGGACGACAGAGGCCACCTTGGCGATGTTCGCGGCGGAAAAGCACACCAGCACGGTGTCGCGGCGGTTCAGGCCCTTGAGAGCGAGGCGCAGCGACAGACCGGTGGCATAGCCCTCGCACAACCATGTATCGCCGCCGGTGGCGATGCGATGAGCAGCACCGCCCATGTCGCCGCCATAGAGGAACCGCTTGGTGCCGTTGGCCCAGATGAGCTGCACGCTCGCCAGCCGCTGCCCGATGCGCGCCGGCACCACGATGGCGGCCTTTGCCCCGTGCGGCACCAGGTAGTCACCAGCGATTTCAGAGACCGTCTCGGCGGCGAGAACGAGGGGACGCTCGTCGGGAAAACCCTTGCCGAGAAGGTACGGGTGAGGAGCTGCGGCGGCGGCACCTACAAGTCGGCCGGCGATGGCAGCCGCGCGATCGGACCGTTCGTGCTCATGGCGGCGGTCATCGTCACGCTGCCTCGCATACCGGCGCCGATCCTCGGGCGTCCGCTGCTCGTTGAGCCACACGGTGGATTTGTCGCCGGTCTGCCAGTTGAACGCGGTCACGCGCTCGTCGTCGAGGATGACGCTGCCATCGCCCCTGCCGTTCTTGCCGATCGCGTCGGTGCGTATGCGCTGGGGGCGGTAATGACGGTGAAGTAGGGGGTGGTAGTGTATTACAAGGCTGCCGAGCTCTCCCTCACACGGTCCCCTTTGGCGACTTCCGCGGCTTCACCGAGGTGATCTCCACGACGGCGGTATTGCCGGCTCGCGACAGGACTTCGACGCCTAGCTTGAGGTGCTGGCCTGGCTCCGCATCGAGCACGCGTTGCGCAAGCTCGCCGACGTCCGCCTTCAACGTCATCTGGGCCGGGCCCGGTCGTCGCGACGACCTCCTGTTTTTAACGTTGGCGGTGGCCATCTTGTTGATGCCGCCGTTGACGACGACGTACTTGGCGATCTCGTCGGCCGACTTTCCTTCCTTGAAGGCACGTTCGAGTGCGTTGGCATACCGGCTCACCCGGCGTTTTGCCTTCTCGCCGAAGCCGAAAACGAAGCGGATGATGGGGCGCAGTACGTCATCTGGTTTGTCGATATTGGGCCGCGCGCCTTTGAACTGGGCGAACTCCGGTTGCCGGGCGAACAGAACCAAATCGTCTTTATGGGTCTGGAGGTGGCCGGCCAGGCGAAACCAGCTCTCAATCTGATGCAGCTGTGTCTCGCGCCGCCCCTTGCGGTCGGACCTCCAAGTCTCGCGCAGCGCCGCGAGAACTTCTTGAAGGTCCAGCGGCGCTGCGGCCGGAGATTCATTTTGATCCGGTTGACCGTGGCGTAGCGCGTTCAAACGAGGCGAGAGGTCGAAGGCTGGGGCTCTTGCGCTTCGTCCCACGCTGCGAGCAAGTATTGGTGTGTTGCGATTGGCGCCGCCCATAGGGCCTCCGGCGAGTGTTTGGGCTGGGAAGAGGCCGCGACCGCCACAACGGTCGCGGGCACGCACGGCGGGCTTGCTACTTCGCCTTCTCTTGGCGGTTGATGTTCGCCGTCATCCTGCGGTTCTGTACGTCGCTGGACACCGTGACGTTGCTAAACGCGAGGCGATCAAGCACGTGAAAACCCAGCAAGAGGCGAGAAAGCTCCGGGCTGGAACCATGCCCACCGTGACTCAACGACGAAGGGCTCCGGAAGGCGCTCCAGAAAGTTCGGCAGAACTCGACTTTGCCGATAGCTCGCACCTTCGCTTCAGCCCCCACGATATCCGCGACGACCTCGATGACGGTAGCTTCGACCGTCTGAGACGTCGACGCTGCCAAAACGATGAACGGGCGCTCACCTTCGGTTTCCAGGCCAAAGCTTGCCATGATAAAGCCGATCGCAGGTACGCCCTCCACGCCGGGGGCCGAGAGTGCCTTGTGAAGCCAGTCAGACACCCTTGACGCCTGCCCTTCCCCCAGGCGTTCTGCCGTGAGCCGCTCCCAGTTCGAAGGCAGGGTGACCAGAGTCAGCCCACGGGACGGGAAGTCCGACTCCGTAAGGGCAACGAGCAACTCGATGCCCATCGACTCGCAACACGAGGGGCAGCCGGCACGACCGCACGACTTAGCATCGCGCAGTCCAGGAATGCCCGAACATTCGGCGGTGCATCGGACATATCCAACTCTATCTGAGGTTCGAACCGGTCCGTTTCGGCGAAATAGTCGGTCACGTGACCTATGGTGGCAACGATTGCCTCCTTACTTGTCATTCTATATTCCTTGCAAATGCCCAGCATCTCACGCGCCCGCTGGGGCGTTGATTACGACTGGCGCTGTTAGTTTTTTACGGTTGCTTATGGGCGGCTTGCCACGCTTCGGGGTCGGCAATAAAGCTGTCGAGCTCGGACTCAAGCCAGCCCGTCACCCTTTCAGAGAGCTTCACCGACTCGGGAAATTGGCCTGCTCTAACGCCGGCCCACCAGTGTGATCGCGAGCAGCCGACCCGCTCCAAGACCTGCGGTAACCTCAATATCCGGTCGCCCGGAACGGTGGTACGTTTCGATTTCATTCATGCGTCGCTCCTTGTTGGACGTCGCAAGATTGGCTCGTTCACGCCCAGAAGAAAGGGGGTTGAGGTGGGACAATCTCTAGGAATTGCCCGCCAATTTCCGCACTGGACCTGGCTTGCGCAAGGCGCCGATTATCTGCTCGTGGGTGACGCTCGGATCGAAACTAAATAGCATGGTGCGAACAAACTCGACCCCGGGAGATTTGAACTCGTCAGAGTCATTGGTTAGCCGCTCGAAAGAGCGCCGCACATGCGTGGCCGTAATCTCGACCCACAGCTTGCTCAGCCCTCGTGCGGCGATTTCGACGTGCTTAAGGGGGCGCCTGCCCGCCGGCGATATAGCCTTTTCAGCGCCATAATTAGGCGTGCTCGGATCAAATTCCGCACTTAAAAGCGCTTCTTCAATATCGATGTTGCCCGCGTGTTCAAGCATATCCAGGAAACCGGTCCACCGATCTCGCGCTTCCCTCGCAAGGCCGGGCCCTAGATGATTGCCCACCAATCGACTCCTCAGCACACGGGCCGCAAGTGGGTGGTCCTGCAAGAGTTGGCTAAGTTTACGGGCTGTGTCCGAACTCTTGGTGAGCAACGGCCTTAACTGGGTCACGGTCATCCCATTCGCTGTCCTCTTCGCGTAAGTGTAGCGATAAACAATGTCCCGAATAGCTTTTGGAGGATCCACCGCCAACCACCCGTTCGAAGGCTTCAATCTCGATTGCGCCTCGATGTAGGCTTCCCTGGCGGCCTTGACTGCCGGCTCAATCTTCTCGTCGGGGGCATACTCAAATAATCCCGGGCCGGCGTCATACTGTAGGTTGCGTAACTGGGGGAACACTTCGCCAAGGGGCGGTTCCTTGGGCGTGACCGACGACGGCGCGAATGTGATCTCAATCTCTTTGCGGCGTCGGCTCATCGGCCTCTCCTCCAAAACTTTGAACCGACGACAGGCAGAACTTTGACCAATCGGCCATTAGAGGGCGCCGTTTGTCGAGAAGGTCTCCTCGTCTATACGCGGCCTCGACCTTACTCTTAATGGTATGCGCGAGAGCCATCTCTACAACCTCGCGAGAGTACTGCGTGCGCTCTGCGGCCCAGTCGCTGAAGGTGGAGCGGAAGCCATGAGCCGTTACGTCTACCTTCATGCGCTCAAGCAGTTTCAAGAACACCATATTAGAAAGGGGGCGTTCAACTTTCATACCTGGAAACACAAATCCGCTGCCAGCCGCCAATTTTTTGGCCGCCGCAAGTATTTCTAGGCAGCGTGCTGTCAACGGCACACGATGTACCCGCTTTACCTTCATGCGCTCCGGTGGGATCGTCCAGATCGCTGACTCGATGTCGAACTCCTCCCATCGCGTCAGGAGCACCTCGCTGGTGCGCGTCGCCGTGAGGATCAGCAACTCCAAGGCTAACCGTGACGAGGTGTGCTCGCCCTCGCTACGGAGCTTTACCAGGAAGTCGGGCAACTCCGCGAAGGGCAGTGCGGCGTGGTGTTCCTGAATCGCCATTTGCTTCGGCAGGCCACTGTCGACACCGGCGACGGGATTCTCCCCTGACCTCAGACCGGAGGCTTTGGCGTGCTCGAACACCTTGTGCATCCGCTGTTTCAGTCGCCGAGCGGTTTCACTTTTCTTGAGCCAGAGCGGGGCTAACACTTTCAGGATATCTGGCGTGCCGATATCATCGATACGGCGGCTCCCGATCTGGGGATACGCGTATTGCTTGATCGTGTTGATCCATTGATCAGCGTGCTTGGCGTTTCTGAAGCCCTCCTTCAAAGCCCCATGAGCTGCCTCAGCCGCTTCGCTGAACGTTGGAACGACGACACGCTGGCTGCGGCGCACGGAGAGCGGGTCGCCACCCTCACGGGCAATCTTCCGATACTCCGTGGCTAAGGCTCGGGCTTCCGCCAATGACACCAACGACAAGCCGCCCAGACCAATGTCACGCCGCCTGCCCATCACCACGGTGCGAAGAAGCCAGCGCTTCGCACCCGACGGGTCGACGACGAGGTAGAGGCCATTTCCGTCGGTATATCGACCGGCGGTCTTCAGCTGTTGCACCCGCATGGCGCTGAGGGCGTTCTGGGGATGGCGGCGAGGCGGGGGCATGGCTCCTCCGAATGCGTACCCCACATTTCGTACCACACTCTCTTTGGACGTAGCTAGCCTTGGTCGCACCACTGGCCTCACGTGCGCGAGGCTAACCCGTTGCAAAACCTATATATGATGGACTACGTTGGACTACCTCGAACGCCGAGTTGTCTGCCTTTCTCTCCGCCATGCCGTCTATTGTTTTGCTCGGCAAATTGCTCGCGCATTGAGTCTGCGACATTTCAAAAGCTTTGCCGGAAGGCGAGGAATCCGAGGAGGTGAAGCATGATGCCCCCAGCATCTGTTCGCGTGGCGATCAATCCGGCCACGACCAAGCCAAGTGTAATCCGATCAGGAAGGCGATCAGACCTGAGGTCGATCACGCTAGCCAGGAGGAGAAGGAGCCCTAGTGCCGCGGTTTCAAGGGATTGAGTCAATTAGCCTGCCGAAGGATCCAACCAGTATCTCTGCTAACGCGCCACGGCAACTAGCCAAGATCGATCAACGCTTGGTCGAGGCGCTTATTGGTGATTTCGGGAGCGGCCTTGGCACGGGCAGGATCATCAGTGGGCAGGGTACAATACTGCTCGACAAACAGAGCACAAATTCAGCGGTATCGGAGCGCCAGTCGACTGCAGATTCACCTCACGCCTCCCGTGCCCCCACCTGTCCGGCGGTAACTATTGTCCTAACTATGCAAGTTGCCGACAAAAAGACGGTCCGCATAAGTCCGCATCTTACTGACCGATCCGAGCAGGTGCGCCAGATGCAGCATACCTCTCAGCTCAGCCGCACCCCTTCGCAGACAATAACAATGTTTGCGCCGGTAATCGGCGTCAAGAAATATATCCGATGATTGCCGGCAATTCCCTCAATCTCAGTCAATAGTCCGCGATCACCTATCCACTCTGAAAACTCTTCATTTCGCAGTCCATCCACCACATTATCGAAATAATGTATGAATGACATTACATTTTGTACGTGATCCGTCTCGAGGAGAATGTACTTCACCGCGAAAAAGGTGGCCGAATAAAAGTCTGCATTGCTCTTGTCTATTATCTTAACGTGCACATCCGGGTATTCGAACCCAATAGATGTTATCTCACAATCGCCAAAGCTACCAGGTATCGTATGTCTCGTTTGCATCGTTATGATCTCATCAGAATGATATCGCGAGGCCGCGAACGCCATTCTCCCACATGTGGTACTCGCCCGCGACGTAGTGATCCCCTGGTATATCGATATCGTACCAGGCGTTGCCGTTACCGTCGTAAATCCGAACCGTCTGCCCACCACGACTTATGTGCATTCCCCAAGGCTCCCATACCCTGGGGCTGCTGGCAACGAGCAGCGGGGGGCCTCCCGCCGCGAAGCCTAGATCTTGGCGGATGAGACAGGAAAACGTGTCCCCAAAACATCCCGGCCGCCTAAGGGGTATCGGCGGCATAGGCAGCGCAACAGCGCTGCCGGCCGCAACGGTTCCGCGCCCGCCGTTACGGGACGCCGCACCAGCAAGGACGATTCGCTTCGTATCGTTAAGTTTCGAGGGCATCAACTCGAGCAACACCATGCTCCGCTTGCCGGCACTGTCCAGTAGAATTGAGGAAGTTTTGCCCCGCGGGCGCCAGCTAGCGTCCGCCTGGCGCCAGAGCCGGAGCCGATGCGCAGGGTTGCTGCGACCTTCGTTCGATATCGGTGAGGATCACAGCGATTCTTCGCTGGTCTTCATCCCCTTGCAAAAAAAGTCGATTGCCGGCGCCCGCAGTGGACCGACTGCGGCCGATGCGCTACTACTTTGACAGGGCTCAATAATACGGTCGGGATCATGCGAACAGCGCTGCGATTCATCAGAAGTTGTGCGCTTCCGGGCGTGCTCTTGTTGCCTATGGCCGGTGCAGGGAGTGCCGCAAGCCAGGAGACCGTCGCTGACGCGGCTTCGCCGCCGGCGCCGGCTCCATGGGGCGCGCGTTGCGCCAGCGACGGACGCACCACCACACCGGACTGCGTCATCGAACAGCGCGTGGTCTTGTCCAACAACGGCCAGTTGCTAGCGGCGGTTACCGTTCGCCTGCCGCCCGATAGCCCGACGCCGGTGATGATGATACAAACGCCGTTCGGGCTCAACCTGCTGGCCGGCTTGAAGCTCGCCATTGACGACACTCCCGTCGAGACACTGCAACTGCAGACCTGCGATGGCGGCGGCTGCTACGCCGGCAAGGTCGTCTCGCCAGAATTGCTGGGGGCCTTGAAGCAGGGAACGACGCTCTCGATCACCTTCCAGGACGCAGCGCAGCGCGACATAGCTGTCCCGGTCTCGCTCAACGGCTTCACCGCCGCGTACGAAAAGATTCAGTAAGCTCGACACCTGAGCATGAAGAAGGGCGTTGGCAACACCGGCGCCCCTATCATCTCCTTCAGAACGGTGCCGAGATCTTCAGGCTTCCGCCGTAGCTCTTGATAGTTTCGCCGACCTTGGCGTCACCTGACAGGCGGACTACCGCACCGCTGCCGTTGATCACATCAAAGCCCATCGTCACGTCGAACAGCGCCTCGTCGAGGTCGCCCACGATGGTGAACGGGGCAACCTCATCCGGGGCATCGGCGAAGCCGGCCAAGATTTCCGGGTTGGTACCCAAGAGGACGTCGAGGGCACCGACCCTGATGAAGGAGCGCAGCACCGCGTCATTGCCCACGTCCATCTCGCCGCCGAGCTCGATTGAGGGCGCGACCGTCACGTAGGTCTGGTCATGTCCGTCGATCTCCAGCGCCGTCGGCCCGCCGGTTTCGGCGAAGTCGGCGACGCTGACCTGCGTCACGCCCACGTCCACCATCGGCCTGACGTACCAATTGTCCTGTTCGAAGCTGTGCGACAGGCGCACGTGAGCCGAGGCGAAGCCGATATCCTGCGTGCCTTCGAGGACATAGCTCGGGCCGAGCGGCAGGTCGACAAAGCGCGACACGTTCTGCGACGACCAGCCGCCGGTGATCGCACCGGCGAGCACAGTGCCGTCCCAGACACCCTTGAACACCGCGCCACCCTGGAACCTGTTGCCCGAGCTCGAGGTGCTGCCGTTGCTTTCCGTCCCGATGTCTTCCCACGAGCCGCCGATGCCGGCGACGAAGTGGTCGTCGATCTTGGCCTGCGCACCGGCGCTGAGCCCGAAGCTGGTCTGCTCGAAGCCCAAATTGGTGCTGTTCTCGGCCCGTTCGGTCTTCCGATGGTTGACCGAGGCCCAGGCGCACTGGCCCTCGGCGTCGAACCCGTCCTGCACCTTGCAGCTCATCAGAGAATTCTCGAACTGCAACCCCGCGAGCATCGCCAGCGTCTGGTTGATCAGGTAGGGCTCCGGGCTCAGCTGATCGAGCAATGCCTGGTAGGTTTCGAGGTCCGGGATCTGGATCAGTGAGGCCACAAGCGGCTCGAGACCATCAGACCCGCCTGCCAGTTGGAAGGCGTTGACGTACTGGCCGATGGCGCTCTGGTTCGGGTTCAGCCCGTCGATGTCGAAATCGATGGCGTAGCTGAGCACCAGTTCGGTATCGATCCCCGGGAGGAGGTTCGCTTGCTTGAACATCTCGTAGGTGACAACCAGCGAGGCAGCGGTGTTCAGCTCGATGCCGCCGACAAGCTTCGTTTCCGACCTTGCAATGACCACCTCGTGCTCGCCCGGCAGTGCATTGCCCATGTTAAGCAGCGTCAGGTCGACAGCGCCATCCACCGTCAGTGTCCCGTCGATATCGATCAGGTCGGCTTCGCCTGCCAGACCCGTACGATCGAGATCGAGGTCGACACCGTAGATGCCGGTTGCACTCTGCGTGAGGTCGCCATTGAACGCGGTCGTCATCACCCTGTTCGTGCCGCCGGTCGACATCCAGCCATTGTTGGTCAACAAGTTCCCATCGCCATACGTCGCGAACGCTCCGGAGTTGAACTTACCGGTCGTCTCGTTGACGAAGCTGTTGGTGCCGACGCCGAGAGCAATCGAGCCGGTGACGGTGCCGAAGTTCGACACCGCCTCATCGCCGCCCAGATGGGTAGCGTCGCTGCCGGTGGCCAGGATCGCCCAGCCGGCGTCGACGCCATCGGCGGTGGTGATCGTGCCGGCGTTGTCGATCGTGTTGGTCTTGCCGTCCATGATCCAGACGCCGACGCCGACGTAGCCCATCTCGCCAACGGCCCCAGTGCGGCCGCCGCGGATGATGGTGTCGGTGTCGTTGATATCGATGATGACGTTGCCGTTGGCGGCGTTGGTGTCGGCGGCGCTGTGGGCGAGGATGGCGATCGATCCCATCCCGCGCGCCTCGTCGCCCGTCAGCAGGTTTTCCGCCGTCAGTACAGACCCGCTGACGGTGACTGTGACATCCCCCGAATTGGCTGCCACGGGATCGGCGTCCGGGTCGTCCGACAGCTTTGCCAGGCCGCCCGCGCTTTGCGCGAAGATGCCGGTAGCGTTGTTGCCGGCGGTGCGGATGGTGCCGGTGAGATCGACGCTGACCGCGCCGGCGTCGCCGTCATCGCCCTTACTGCCAATTTGCCAGGACATCAGGTTGAGGACGGGCTCCGCATTTCCGAGGCCACCCAGGAGGCCCCCGCCGCCGCCCACGCTCTGGGCGAATATGCCGGCCGAGCTGTCGCCGTGGGTGGTGATGTCGCCATTGGCGGCGACGTCGACGGCGCCGCCGTTGCCGCCAGCGCCGGAGCTACGCCCGAGAGCCAGGCCGACGCCGAGGTTGAGGCCGGGAATAGTCCCTAGCGGTGTCTCGATGTCGGCAGCTAGCGCCCGGTCGACGTTGCCGGCGATGCCACCGCCCCCGCCCACACTCTGTGCGAAGATGCCGTTCGACGAGACGCCAAACGTCTCGATGTCGCCGATGGCCGCCTGTGTGACGGCGACGTTGCCGCCGCTGCCGGCGTTATCGCCCTCACCACCGAGGCCGAGCTTGCCGGTCGCGCCGATGACAGCCTTGCCACCAACACCGCCACCCTTGCCGACGCTCTGGGCGAAGATGCCGTTCGAGTTGCCGCCACGGGTTATGATGCTGCCGGTGTTGTCGACGTCGACGACGCCGCCATTGCCACCAGCCCCGGCATTGCCACCCACGGCAATTGTGAAGTCCTTGTGGATGCTTACCGATCCGATAGGGAGAATAACGAGCAATTCGGCAGGAATGGGCAGGATCTCGGCCGAACCGAGAATACCGTTGCCGCCGTTGCCGCCACCGCCGCCGATCGACTGGGCGTAAATGCCGTCGGAGGTGTCGCCCAGGGTTTCGATGTTGCCCGTGTTGATGACCTCGACGTCGCCGCCGTGGTTGGCCACTCCACCATCGCCGCCGACGCTCACACCCAGTGAGTAGTTGTTCTTGTTCGCTGGTGAATCATCGCAGAGCCCAGGGATCGTGCACTCATCGGTGACGACCATGGCGATGGTGTTGGCGCGCCCGCCGATGCCGCCGCCGCCGCCCACCGACTGCGCGAAAATGCCGAAGCCGGAGGCGCCGTGGGTCTTGATGCCGCCCGAGTTGTTGACGTCGACCGCGCCCCCGTTATCGCCGTCGCCGCCCCCGCCGCCGATGGTGACGTCGGCGGTGAAAGACTTCGATGAATCGTTGGTGGTGTCGGTGACCACACCGACGGCGGTGATGGCATTGCCGCCATTGCCGCCGCCGCCGCCGATCGACTGGGCGAAGATGCCGGTCGCGCCGGCGCCCTCGACCTCGATGGTTGCGTCGTTGTCGACGATGGTATGGCCGCCGACGTCGCCAGTACCGCCGCCGCCGCCGACGGTGACCGCAGCAGTGACAGTGGTCGTGGGTTCCTCCCCACTGCGCCCGGCAAGGCCGAGCTGGGCGGTGATGGCCTGGCCGCCATTACCGCCGCCGCCACCGACCGACTGGGCGAAGATGGCGTGCGCCTCAAGGCCAATGGTGTGGATGTTGCCGCCGAGCAGGTTGTTGACCGTAACATCGCCACCAGCGTCACCACTGCCGCCGCCACCGCCGACCGACACGCCGATCGTGCCGATGTTGCCTTCCGCCGATCCGGTGATCTGGGCGGTAAGGGCCATGCCGCCGTTGCCGCCGCCGCCACCGATCGACTGGGCGAAGATGCCGATCGACTTCACGCCGGTGACGACTTCCTCGTCCTCGCTGACAACGATGCGCCGCCCGGTGTTGATGGCGCCGCTGTTGGTGACGATGACGTTACCGCCAAAGTTGCCAATGCCGCCCGCTCCGCCGACGGTGACCGCGACGCCGGCCGCATCGCCCTGGGCGGCGGCGATCGTGCCGGAGATCGCCATGCCGCCATTGCCGCCACCGCCGCCGACCGACTGGGCGAAGACGCCGTAGGACTCGTCGCCATAAACAGTCAGCGTCTTGGTGTTGCCGACCTCTACATCGCCGCCAACGCCGCCGCCGCCGCCCGAGCCGCCGACGGCGACCGAGCCGGTTAGCGCTTTGTCGCCGACCGCCATAGCCAGCGACGCTGCAAAACCACCGTTACCGCCACCGCCGCCTATCGATTGCGCAAAGATGGCGTTTGCGTGCTTGCCGCTAGTGGTGATGGCACCCTGGTTATCGACGTCGACCTTAGCGCTGTCGCCGCCCTCGCCAGCATCGCCGCCGATGGCGACAGAGACGGCGCCGCCTGGCTTCGGGCCAAGTGCAAACGCCCCCGCGAAGGCAAAGCCGCCGTCGCCGCCGCCGCCACCCACCGACTGCGCGTGGATGCCGTCGGCGCCGTCGGCCGTCGTCAATAGGATCGTATCGGTGCCGTTATTGAGGACGTTGACTGCTCCGGCGTTGCCGCCGCCGGCGCCGGAGCCACCCACGGCCACGGCGGCGCTGACGTTCGTGCCGGCTCCAGCCGCCAGCGACACAGCACCGGCGAAGCCGCCGCTGCCGCCGCCGCCGCCTACGCTCTGGGCGAAGATGGCGTGGGAGCCTAGGCCGGTATAGACAGCGTCCTCGCCGACGCCGGTGACCGAGCCGGTTGCAATGCTGCCGCTGTTGTTGACCGTCACCGCGCCGGCGTGGCTGGCGGTGCCGCCCGAACCGCCGATCCCAACGGCAACCCCCACCCCGGCCGCGCCGTCGATAGATATGGCAAGCGTGCCGGACACGGCAAAGCCACCATTGCCGCCGCCGCCACCGATCGACTGGGCGAAAATGCCGTGCGCGAGATTGCCTAAAGTGCTGATGGTGCCGCTGTTATCGACTGTAACGTCATTGCCGGTGCTGCCGCTACCGCCACTGCCGCCGACGGAGACCGCGATCGCCAGCGCACCACCGGAGCCGGCGACCGAAAACCCGCCATTGCCGCCACCGCCGCCGATTGACTGGGCGAAGATGCCATGGGCGTTATGCCCGGTTACGTTTTCGCCGGCCGCGACGTCGCCGCCGACGATCAACGCACCGGTGCTGATGTTATTCTCGTTGAGCACCTTAACCGTGCTGGCAGTCGCGCCGCCACCACCGCTGCCGCCGACGCCGACGGTGATCGCGCCGGCGCCGGCCGCGCCGCTGACGGCGTAGCCGCCGTTGCCGCCGCCGCCGCCCAGGCTCTGGGCGACGATGCCGATGGCGCCGTCGCCGACCGTGCCGATCGTACCGGCGGTCTCGCCAATTCTGGTGACGTTGACCTTGACCGCTCCACCCGTGCCGCCGGTGCCCCCGGTGCCGCCAACACTCACCGCCGCGCTCATACTGCCGATCCCGGCGGCCACCGCGTAGCCGCCATTGCCGCCGCCACCGCCGATGCTCTGCGCGACCACGCCGTGCGAGAGCCCCCCGCCCGTCGTGATGTTGCCGGAGGTGTTGACGGTGACCGTGCTGCTTGAGCCGCCGGAGCCACCGGAGCCGCCCATGGCAAGGTCCGCCTGGATGATGCCGCCCGCCGTTGCCGAGATCGCCCCACCACCACCACCGCCGCCGCCGCCGACGCTTTGCGCGAGGATGCCGGCGGACAAATCGCCGCCGGTCACGATCGTGCCGATGTGGGTCACATCAGCGGTGCTGCCAGAGTTGCCGCCGCCGCCATCGCCGCCCAAGGATACGCCGACGCTGAAGCCGAGCACGGCAACGCCAGCGGTGACGGTGAAGCCGCCGTTGCCGCCGCCGCCGCCGATGCTCTGCACCTGGATGCCGTCGGCCCGGTCGCCCTCAGTGGTGATGGTCGGCGCGACGCCGCTGCCGTTCACCGTACCATTGTAGATTGCCGCGGCGCCGGCACCGCCGAGGCCACCATGCCCGCCGACCGCAACCGAAGCGCCGAGATTGACGGAGATGGCGCCGCCGCCATTGCCGCCGCCACCACCGATCGACTGCACCAGTATGCCTTTGCCGCCATCCTCACGCGTGGTGACTGAGCCGGAATTGTTCACGGTCGCTATGCCACTGCCGCCGCCCGAGCCGGCGTCGCCGCCGACGGCGAAAAGCCCACCGGCACTGCCGCCGTCGCCGCCGCCGCCGCCCACGCTCTGCGCCACGATGCCCATGGACTCGGCGCCCCAGGTATTGATCGTGTTCGAGTTCGAAACGGTGACAGTGCTGCCGTTCGACTGGCCGCCGCCGTTGCCGCCGATGCCGACTATACCGCCGGACTCGCTCCCCGAACCAGCACCTGCGCCAGTGCTCAGCGCGTAGATGCCGTGGGCCCGAGTGCCAAGCGTGGTAACGGTGCCGTCATTGGTGACCGTAACCGTACCGGCGCTGCCGCCATTGCCGCCCTGGTCGCCAATGGCGATGCCACCGGACGTAGAGCCACCGGCGCCGCCGTTGCCGCCCTTGCTTAGTGCGTAGACGCCGTGACCGCCGTCACCGTTGGTCACGATCGATGAATCCGGACCAAGGGCTACGACCACGTCGCTTCCGTTGCCGCCATTTCCACCTGAACCGGAGACTGAGACGATGAGGCCGAAACCACCGCCGCCGGTGCCGCCGTCGCCGCCAATGCTCTGCGCCAGCACACCGATGCCCGCAATGTCGGGGTCAGTGGCGTCGAGCACGGTGATAGATGCATTGCTGTTGACGACCACCGATCCGGCACCGCCGCCAGTGCTGCCGTTAGTGCACCAGGTGGCCAACAGGATCGTCGTGCAACCGCCATTGCCGCCGCGGCCACCGATGGATTCGACTTGTATGCCGTTGGCGTCGGTAGTGGTGAATGACGCTCCCGTGCCGGGATTCGCTATCGGATTATTGACCGTGAGACTGCCGCTAGCGTTGCCGCCAGTTTCGGCCGTCGCTATGAGGTGCACCGCGAGGTCCTCCGTCGTATCGAAGGTGTCGGCGGTGGCCAGAATCTCATACTCGAATGGGTCCTCCGCCGTGCCGGCGCCGGTCCGCACGATGTATTCATCGTCCACGAGGTAAGGTGTGTCGTCGGTGAGATCGTCGGGAGTTCCATTCTGATTGGCGACGACGAAGATATTCGCCGTGTCTTCATCGTTGTCGTCGTCGTATGAGATTACCGAGAGCTTGATCTGCACGTCGGTATCCGCCCGGTTAACACCGGCTTCCCTTAGAAGAATGCCGACCACACCGGGATTGACCGTCTGCGAGCCCCCAGTGCCACCCGTGACGTTGACTGTTTTGACGGCTGTGTTGTCATAGCTGTTGTCATATCTGATGCCGGCGGTCGGCACGTCTGGACAGTCCGCAGTCGTGAGGGGGGCCAGGCAACCTTCGTTTGCCGCATTCGCAACCGTAACTGCGCCGATCGAGAGTGGTACAGCGAGCGCGAGTGCCCAGAGCACCGCTATTGCGGCATTCCAACCCTGGCGAGACAATATCGTTGTCGTCAACATGCGAGCGCCCACCCAATATGCGTTACCGGGAGGTTAAGACGCAGTTTTGCCAAAGGAAATCCACATTCTTGTCATAAAGGGGCAATTGGCAGATCGGTGGCGCCCGAGCAACAGTATTTTGGCCGCAGATACAACTTTACGGCAAAGGGTGCGTAAAAAAATGCTACGTGGGGACGCCGTCAAATAATATAGTGTCTACCCACCCACCCACCAGCCCGAATTAGAACGTGAGGCACCGAGCCGGCACATTCTGCGACAGGCGCAATCGCTATCTCTGAAGGTCCAACTGGGCTGCCAGGATCTCGCGCTCGACCTCTTCCTTGGTGGGCTGCTTCATTCCGATGCCTCGTCCGCCACAATGCGGTAGACCCGGCCGCGTCCCTCGATCACCTCGGAGGTCACCTCCAGCTTCAGCTTCTTCTTGAGGTTGCCGCTGATGGCACCACGTACCGAGTGCGCGTGCCAGCCGGTCGCGTCCATTAGCTCGGAAATGGTCGCACCGGCGCCTGATGGGACCATCTTGACGATTGAGCCGGAGCAGGAACGGCCCTGGCCTCCCGCGAAGAAAGCCGGGTCACGAGCCCTTCACCAATGGAACCAACGGCATAGCGGGGAGTTCGATTCCCAGCGGGGTGCGTAAACAAGGAAGAAGAACAATGAAACCCTTATTTCTGGGCGCGATGGTGTTACTAGGTAGTCTCGCTCTTATCCCCTCGGTGAGCGCCGCCGAGGCCTCCAGGTCCACCAACGTCCGCTCGGGACCAGGCACCAGCTATCGCATCGTCGATCGGCTTTTCCGCGGTGAAGATGTGAACGTGCGCCGTTGCCGCTCCAACGGCTGGTGCTATGTCAGCCACCCGGGCCCCGATGGCTGGGTATCGGCAGCAAACCTTCGTTCCAACAACGTCAGGGACGACTACCTGGGTGACCGTCGGCTGCGGCCGAACCTGAGCTTCAGCATCATCATCGGCGGCGGCGGATTTGGCGGTGGCGGCGGTGGCGGCGGTGGCGGCGGCGGCGGTGGTGGCGGCCCTCGGGAAGATCTGGTCTGCCTCGTGACGTTCTTTGACGAAGCCGATGTGGCAGCGGGCGCCGATGCGAATGTCGAAAGCGCCCGGGTGCTCCCGCGCAGCGAAGCGGAACGCCGTGACGGTCCGAATGACCGCCGGGCCATTTTTGACTACGGCACCGATGAACAGACGCGGGACACCTGCGGCTATCTGGACAACCTGAACTAGTCAAAGGTGCGGGTGCCCCACTTCGGGGTCGGGGCATCGGGGCAGCGGACATCCTTACCCAACCGGGATGCCCGCTGCGCCGGAACTGGCATCGCCGCGGCACGGATAAAGCCGTCGCGAAGCCGGGCGCTGGTTTACCTGCGCTCAGAACAAGCCGATGATCCGGTTCTCGCTTGGCCACATGGTTTTGGCGCGTTGCCCGTCACCGACCTGTCAGCAAACTGTCACAAAAAGCAGTCACAAGGCAGTCACCAAACTCTCAATGTTCCGGCCAGTTTGGCCGCAGGTGATTGCGATGACCACAGTCGGCAGTTTCGTCGATTTTGCACTGCTCTCTCCTGCCACTGAGGAAACCCGCAGCGTCAAGGCAGGCGAAGTGATCTTCGAAGAGGGCGACGTCGGGCATGAGTTCTTCGTCGTGAAGTCGGGGACCGTTGCCATCCTCCACGGCAATAAGACGCTTCAGGTTCTGGGCGAGGGCGAGATCTTCGGTGAGATGGCCCTTATCGACAACGAACCTCGCAGCGCCACCGCCATTGCACAGAGTCAGTGCGCCATCGTGCCGGTCAGCGAGAAGCAGTTCTTGTTCATGAGCAGCGAGTCGCCCTACTTCGCGCTCAACGTCATGCGCGTGCTGGCGAAACGACTTCGGGCCTCGAACAACTTCCTGCCTGGCGTGTGACGCCGGCTGATCCCCGGCGCTGCCATTGGCGAGCCAGAACTCTCTGCGGTTAGATGCAAGCCATGTTGGAACCACTGCTGCGGGGGCTGACCGATCCCGTTATCCTGTTCGGACATTTCACGTACTTTCTGCTGATCGTTTCGATGGTCATGCGCCGGATGGTAGCATTGCGCCTGCTGGCGGTCGGCTCCGGCCTCGCAAAGATAGTCTACCGTGCGTTCTTCGTGTTCGATCCGGTCAGCGTGCTATGGGAGACGGTCTTCGTAGCCGTCAACGTCGTGCAACTGGTGCTGATCTGGTATTACGAACGCCACCATCGGTTCGACGAGGATCATCGGCACTTCGCCGAGAACATGCCGGAGAACGTCGACCGCAGCGCGATCAAGCGGATGTTGGATCTTTCCGATCTGGAACGCTACGAACCGGGTGCAATCCTCACCGCCGAGGGTGCAAAGGTCGAACGGCTGGTCTACCTGGCCGACGGGATCGTCAAGATCGAGCGTGGTGATCGTGTGGTCGCCATTTGCGGGCCGGGAGACTACATAGGCGAGCTGAGCTTTCTGTCCGGCAACCCTGCCAGTGCGACAGCCACCGTCGTGAAGCCGACCCGTGCGTTGATCTTCGACCAGGCCAGGCTGAGTGCGGCGATGGCCAGCGACACGCAACTGCAGCGCACGCTTGAATCGGCGCTCAACCGTAACCTTGCGGGTAAGCTGACGCGGGCAAACCAGCAGCCGCGTCCGTCCATTTAGTCTAGCCACGCCTGCCGCGACGCAGACAACCAACGCCAAGTCCGGGAGAGTGGATGTGGCAGAAGCATTGCCGGAAGTCGGTCTGACGACGCTCGGCTTCGAAGGCTGACAGCTTGTATGTGAGCGGCGACCGAGGGCTTGGATTGCTCGGTCGCCTGCTCGAGGTACCATCTACTCCGCCGCCATCGCCTTGTCGCCAGAGGCAGGGGCCGCAAGCTCACGGGCCCGCGCCAGGGACTCCGGCTGCTCGCGACGATAGCGGCGGCCGATTTCCATCATCGCCACGGTGCCGGGGAGGAACGTGAGTTCGGCGAAGATCTCGTCCCAGGCGATGTCGCCCCAGCCGAGCGGCATATGCAGGTCGCCGATGCCCATCGCGGTATTTTCCTGCGGATGGTACGGCTTGAAGAAGCCCTGCGGGCGGCCGAACGAATCGTGGAGGTGCAGGTGCCCGGCGACGGGCGCCATGGCGCGGATCTCGGCGCGGAAATCGAGGCCCTTGAACGTCGATTCAATATAGGCGTGGCTGAAGTCGATCAGCGCCACGACGTTCGAATGGTTCACCGCCTTCACCGTCTCGGCCACTTCCGTCGGGGTCTGCCGGTACTGGCCGAGCTCGGTGGTGAAGATGTTCTCGAGCGCGATGCGCACACCGTGAGGGCGGGCGAAATCGGCGAGTTCGGTCAGGGCTTCGCGCTCACGCACGTCGGCCCCGGCCCAGTCGGCGATGGCGTCGGCACGCAGCGCCCCGCCATGCTGCACCAGGATGCCGGCGCCGATCGAGTTGCAGACTTCGACCAGGGCCTTGGCCGCATCGATCTGGTAGCGCTGCGTCACCGGGTCCATGAAGTTGGACGAGACCAGCCCATGCACGGTGTAGCGGAAATTGAACTGCCCGGTGAGCGCCAGCAGCGCCTCGTGGCGTTCCTTGATGATCTTGCCGCCGGCGATCAGGTCGAGGCTGGTGATGCCGATCTCGACGGTGTCGACACCCATGTCGGCAAGCGCGCGCATATCGGCTTCGAGGGAGGCGAATTCGCCGTTGTCCGAGCCGACATTGAAGCCGGTCGCAATGATGTTGCTCATGATGAAGTCTCCGTTGAGCGGTCTGAAACGAGTGGTCAGTGCGTGATGCGGCGCCCGTCCTCGATCGAGAACAGGTGGAGCGAATTGTCGGCGAGGGCGAGGTGCACCGGCGTGCCCGACAACAGCTCGGCACTGTCGGTATCGAGCGCGATGATGCGGCTGCCATTGGCATCGGCATGGATCAGCCGCGACGCACCGAGTTCCTCGACATAGTCGACGATGGCGGGGAAGGCGCCATGCGTATCGGCGCCGGTGCGGCGGATCGATTCCGGCCGCACCCCGAGCACCACCTTGCTGCCCGGAGCGCGAACGCCGTTGAGCTGCTCGACCCGGAAGCGGCCACCGGTGCCGTGCATGAACTGGCCCTCGGCGTCGAACTCGCCTTCGAACAGGTTCATCGCGGGCGACCCGATGAAATCGGCGACGAAGCGGCTCGCCGGGTTGTTGTAGACCTCGGTGGGCTTGCCGATCTGCTCGACCCGGCCGGCATTCATGATGATCAGCTTGTCGGCCAGCGTCATCGCTTCGGTCTGGTCGTGCGTGACGAACACCGAAGTGACCCCGAGATCGCGATGCAGGCGCCGAACTTCCGAACGCATGGCGACGCGCAGCTTGGCATCGAGGTTCGAGAACGGCTCGTCGAACAGGAACACCTTGGGCTCGCGCACCATGGCGCGGGCCATGGCGACGCGCTGGCGCTGGCCGCCCGAGAGTTCGCCCGGCCGACGATCAAGGAACGGCACCAGCGACACCGACTCGGCGACCTTCATCACCCGTTCGTCGCGCTCGGGCTTGGGCACCTTGGCGACCTTCAGCGCGTAGCCGATGTTCTTGCGCACGGTCATGTGCGGATAGAGCGCGTAGTTCTGGAACACCATTGCGCAGCCGCGCTCGCGCGGCTCGAGCTTGTTGACCACCTTGCCCGAGATCGAGATCTCGCCTTCGGTGATGTCTTCGAGCCCCGCGATCATCCTGAGCAGCGTGGACTTGCCGCAGCCCGAGGGCCCGAGGATGACGACGAACTCGCCCGCTTCGATGTTGACGTCCACGCCGTGGATCACGGCGGTCTTGGCGTAGTTCTTCTTCACGCCCTTGATGGTGATCTGAGCCATGTTCTGTCCAATCATTTGTCGCGGGAGATGAGGCCACGCACGAACCAGCGCTGCATGAAGGCAACGACGAGCAGCGGCGGCAGCATGATGATGAGGGCGCCGGCCATGGTGACGTTCCAGTCGGGCGTGCCGTTCTGGGCCGGGATCAGCGCCTTCAACTGCATCACCACGGTGCCGAAATTGGCCCGGTCGGTGGTGACCAGCAGCGTCCACAGATACTGGTTCCAGCTCGAGACGAACATGATGGTGGCAAGCGCCAGCATGTTGGTGCGGCTGAGCGGCAGCAGCACGTCCCAGAAGAACTCGAGCGGGCTCGCGCCATCCATCTTGCTGGCTTCGACCAGTTCGTCCGGAATGGTCATGAAGAACTGCCGGTAGAGGAAGGTGCCCGTAGCCGTGGCGACGAGCGGCAGGATCAGGCCGGGATAGGAGTTGAGGAGGTTCCAGTTGAGCGCGATCTGCACCCCGCTCACCGCCTGCACAAGCCCGGTGATACCGAGCGTGTCGAGGATCACCTGGAACGGCAGCAGCGCGTTGGCGGCGATCGAATAGGTGGGGACGATACGCACTTCGAGCGGCAGCATCAGCGTGATGAAGATCAGCCAGAAGCACAGCATCCGCGCCTTGAAGCTGAAGAACACGATGGCGAAGGCGGAGAGCGAGGCCAGGGTGATCTTGCCCACCGTGACGCCGATGGCGACGATGAAGCTGTTGATCAGCTTGGGCCCGAGGTCGCCGCGCGTCCAGGCCGCCGCAAGGTTCTCGAACAGGTGTGACGAGGGCAGCAGGCTGATCGGCACCTGGCTGACCTCCTGCAGCGACTGGGAGCCGGCGACCAGCGTGATCCAGAACGGGATCACGACCAGCAATGCCCCCAGCGCCATGGCGAGGTAGGTGACGAAATCGAAAACGGGGGAACGCTCGATCACGGCTTCACCTCAGTTGTAGTGGACGCGCCGTTCGACCCATTTGAACTGGACGAACGTGAGGCCGATGACGAGCAGCATGAGAACGATCGACTGAGCAGCAGCGCCCGAATAGTCGAGGCCTTTGAACCCGTCGAAATAGATCTTGTAGACCATCACTTCCGTCTGCCCGATCGGGCCGCCCTCGGTCATCACGTCGATCAGCCCGAAGCTGTCGGTGAAGCTCGAAATGAGGTTCATGATGAGGAGGAAAAACGCTGTCGGGGCGATCAGCGGCAATTGCAGGTCGATGAGGCGCTGGAACGGCCGTGCGCCATCCATGGCGCCAGCCTCCGTGATCGAACGCGGGATCATCTGCAGCGCTGCGAGAAAGAAGATGAAGTTGTAGCCGATGCCGAGCCAGGCATGGCAGACGATCACCATGGCGAGGGCGTGGAAACCGTTGATCGCCGGGTTCCAGATGCCGGGCCATATCGCGTTGATCGAGCCGATCAGCCCGGATTCCGGCGCGAAGATGAAGCGGAAGGCGACGCCGGCGGCGGGCGCCGCGATGGCGTAGGGCCAGACATAGACCGACTGGAAGAAACGGGTGCCCTTGAGCGAGCGGTCGACGAACGCCGCGAGCGTCAGCGCAACGGTCATGGAGAGGCCAGTGGTGACGATGGCGTAGAACGCGCTCCGCACCACCGTGGTCCAGTATTCGCGGTCGCGGAAGATGGCGAGGAAATTGTCGAGCCCGACCCAGGTGTTTCCGCCGCCCCACGGCTGCTCGAGCGTGAAAGCCCAGTACAGCGCCTGCGTGGTAGGCCAGTAGAAGAACACGAGGACAAGGATCAGCTGCGGTCCGATGAGCAGCCAGGGCAGCCAGCCGTTGCGATAGTAGGCGCGACGTTCCATTGGAGCTCCACCGGAATAAAGAGAGCGCACGGGCGGTATGGCCGCCCGTGCGTGGTTCAATCAGGGATCAGAGCAGTTCCTGGCCGGCGTAGGTCGCCTCGAAGCGGCGGAGGATTTCGTTGCCCTTGGCATCGAATTCTTCGAGCGCCTGCTGCACCGGCACGTTGTTGAACAGCACGGCCTGGATGGTCTTGACCATTTCGGCGCGGATCGAGGCGTAGTTGCCGAGGCGGATGCCGCGGCTGTTTTCGGTCGGCGGGGTGGCGGTCAGCGAGGCAATGGCCAGCTCGCGGCCCTTGTAGGGGGCGGCGTCGTAGAAGCCCTTGGCCTTCATGGCTTCAAAGCCCGTATTGGTCACCGGGATGTAGCCGGTAACGGTCGACCACCATTCGGCCTGCTCGGGAGTGGCGAGGAAGGCGTAGAACGCCGCGGCGCCCTTGTACTCTTCGGCCGACTTGCCCTTGAGGGTCCACAGCGAAGCGCCGCCCACCAGCGAGTTGGTGCGGCTGAAGCCATCGAGCAGCGGCAGCATGGCGTTGGTCCAGTGCACGCCTTCCTTGGCCTGCTTGCCGAAGGTGCCGTGATCGGCAACCGACGACGAGGTGATCTGGCACTTGCCGTTGACGAAGGCGTCGTTGGCGGTCTCGCCGGCATCCTTGGACTTATGGACGAAGAGACCTTCGTCATACATCTTCTTGATCCAGGTCAGCTGGTCGACGAACTTGCCCTTCGACACCACCATCTCGGCGTTGAGGCCTTCAAAGCCATTGCCGTTGGTCGCGATCGGCTGGTTGTGGACGGCTTCGAACTGCTCGAACCACTGCCAGGCGCCGGCGGGGTCGAACGCCACCGGGCAATCATAGCCGGCGGCCTTCATCTTGCGGGCCACGTCTTCAACCTGGCTCCAGGTCTCCGGGATGCCTTCGAAGCCGACCTTCGCCAGCGCATCGGTGTTGTAGTAGATCTGCGCGGTCGAGGAGTTGAACGGCATCGACAGCAGCTCGCCCTTCGAGGTCGAGAAGTACGAGGCGATACCGGAGAAATAGTTGGACCAGTCGATCTGGTAGCCGTTCTCTTCCATCAGCTGACGAACCGGGACGTAGGCGTTCGACAGCATCAGGTCGAGCGTACCGGCATCGAAGATCTGGGTGATGGTGGGCTGCTTGTTGGCGCGGAACGCGGCGATCGTGTTCTGCAGGTTGTTGTCGTAATTGTCCTGGCTGACGCAGACGATCTCGTAGTCGGTCTGCGACGCGTTGAACGTCTTGCACATGTCCTGGATGCGTTCCGACAGGTCGCCGGAAAGGCCGTACCAGAACTCGAATTTTGTGGCGGCGGAGGCTGGCGCCGCGGCGAAGAGCGCGGTGCTCGCGAGCAACGTCGCGCCGAGAAGCATAGAGCGTTTCATGTGAGAATCTCCGGGAGCGGGCCTCGCTTCAAGCGAGGGTCGGACCAGTAGACCCTGTCGTTAACGTTTCGATCTCAGGCGCGTGAATTGATCGTGACAATCACGTCGGGTTGCGGGCTATTCGGTGCGGACGGGATGGGCACCCCGTCACCGGTCAGGCAGTCCCGAGCTCGGCCCGCAACGACCTTGGGCGGGCAAGCAAGGCGATCACGCCAAAAATGGAAACCGCGGCGGCGCCAAGCGCGACCACGATCCACAAGGCGCCCCTGACCCCGGCGCCACTCATCGCTAACGCAAGCAGGAACGGTGCGATGGCCGAGGCGACTTGGCGGGCCGAGGATAGCCGGCCGAGCCGCGCCCCGTAGCGTTCGCCTCCGAGTAATTGCAGCGGCAACGAGCCCAAGACGATGCTTGTAAGGCCGGAGCCGAGGCCGAACAGCAGTGCGAAGGCCAGCGCGCCCGCCAGTCCACCACGCTGAGGAGCAGGCTACCGCCGTCGCGGACATCTCGGCGAAAAGAAGGTCGAGTGCTGACGTTTTATTGTCGATATCGAATATATTCGCCGCAATATGAGAGCACAGCGACCAAGCTGCGGACTCTTCGGCATTTTCCAAAGTCGTCAAAAAATTGTGAATAGTTACCATGGTGTGCCCGGACAATATCTAATTGTTGCTCCTGATCGCCAGTGCTAGCGTACACTCTCGGAGGTTGATTGCGGCGGCAACCGCCCTCTCTCCGCGCTTCATCTTAACTTAACGTCGGCCGCAGTCATGCGGCCCCCGTCTTCGGGATGGTCAATCGACCTCGAAGAGTGTTCGGCTGTGACCCCGAAACCTGGTTGGCGGATGCCGGCAGGTTGTTGCGGTCGAAACCGGACGCCTCCTGGAGACCCAGACGGTAATCAAGGAGGATGTGATGTCCCTGAATTCGCCCACCCCGCAAGAGCGTTTCCCCTCCTCTGCTACAGTGGCAACCACCCCGTTGCCGGCCGATGCAGCTCGAACCGAGGCAGCAACCGGCAGCTCGATCCGGCCGTTCACCGTGTCGTTCCCGGAAGCGGACCTCGCCGACCTCAGCAGGCGCATCGGGGCAACCCGTTGGCCCGAGCGCGAGACGGTCGCGGATGCTTCCCAAGGCGTGCAGCTCGACACGATGAGGAAACTCGCCAGCTACTGGGAGAAGGACTACGACTGGCGGAAGGTCGAGGCCCGGCTGAACGCGCTGCCGCAGTTCATGACCGAGATCGACGGGCTCGACATCCATTTCATTCACGTTCGCTCCAAGCATGAGAACGCCCTGCCGATCATCATCACGCATGGCTGGCCGGGCTCGATAATCGAGCAGTTGAAGATCATCGCTCCATTGACCGATCCGACGGCGCATGGCGGGACGGAGGCGGACGCCTTCGACGTTGTGATCCCGTCGCTACCGGGTCACGGCTTCTCGGGTAAGCCGACGGCCCCCGGATGGACTCCGCTCACCATCGGCACGGCCTGGGCGGAACTGATGAATCGCCTCGGCTACATGAGGTACGTGGCCCAGGGCGGCGACTGGGGAAATGCCATCTCCGAGACGATGGCCCTGCAACAGCCGCCGGGCCTGCTCGGCATTCACACCAACATGGCTGCCACGGTTCCGCCCGAAATCTCGAGGGCATTGGCGCTCAAGGAGGCGCCGCCCGCCAGTCTCACGGCCGACGAGCGCAACGCCTGGGACCAGCTGGACTACTTCTACAACAAGGGGCTGGGCTATGCCGGGGAGATGAACAACCGCCCGCAGACGCTCTACGGGCTCTCCGATTCACCGATCTTCAACGCGGCCTGGATGATCGACCACGACATCCGCAGTTATGAGCTCATCACTCGCGTTTTCAATGGAGAGACCGAGGGACTGACGCGGGATGACATCCTCGACAACATTACGCTCTACTGGCTTACAAACACCCCGATCTCCGCCGCACGCCTCTACTGGGACACTGCCCAGCTAGGAGGGAAAGGCGGTTTCTTCGATACCAGGGGGGTCCAGATCCCGGTCGCGGTCAGCGCTTTCCCCGACGAGATCTATGCAGCTCCGCAGAGCTGGGCACAGCAGGCCTACCCCAAGCTCATCTTCTACAACAAGCCTCCCAGAGGCGGCCACTTTGCCGCCTGGGAACAACCCGAGGCACTGGCCAGCGATCTGCGGGCCGGGTTCCGATCACTACGGTAGGGAGTAACTCAAATGTCGAACTTTGCGCGCCTGCTCTTCGGGGCAGCCCTGTCGGCCATGGTGGCTATCGCGGCTCCCGCCATGGCGGCCGATCCAAAGACCGTCATCCTTGTTCACGGCACCTTTGTCGACGGATCCAGCTGGAGCCGGGTGATCCCCTTGCTGCAGGCTGCAGGACTGCAGGTCATATCCGTGCAGAACCCACTGACTTCGCTGGCAGACGACGTTGCCGCCACCAGGCGTGCCATGGAACGGGCACCGGGGGATGTCATCCTGGTCGGGCACTCATGGGGAGGCATGGTGATCACCGAGGCGGGCGTCGACGACAAGGTGAAAGCGCTCGTCTATGTCGCAGCCTTCGCGCTCCCCAAGGGACAATCGGTCAACAGCGCCACTGCCGGTAGCCCGCCGGCGCCCTGGCTGGCCACCCTGACGCCGGACAGCGGCGGCTACCTCTGGGTCCCCGAGGAGGCGTTCGCGAAGTACTTCGCCCAGGATGTCGATAAAAAGGAGGTAGCCGTAATCGCCGCGGCGCAGGTACCGACCCTGGGCTCCATTTTCGACGACAAACTGTCCCAGGCCGCCTACGAGACAAAGCCGAGCTGGTACATTTCCCCAAATGCCGACGGGGGTATCCCACCGGCCGTGGAGAAGGCCATGGCTACCGCAATCAAGGCGAAGTTCACCGAGCTCGATGGTAGTCACGTCATCATGCTGACCAAGCCCCGCGAAGTCGCCGACGTGATCATCGAGGCCGCGAAGTCGATAAAGTGACCCGCCCACGTGATTGACCGACGAAACAACCCGGCTCCCGCAAGGGAGTCGGGTTCAGGGACGCCATTATTCGACGTGCATGGCCTTGCATGTTCATCGAGTTGGACCGGCCGTCAATCCTTCAGCGCGCCAGCAAGAATGCCCTCGACGAGTTGATCACGGAGCTTGAGCCGCAGCGGCACGAGCGGCAACAGGATCAACACCCACCAGCGGGTCGTATGGGACCGCATTGACGTTGGGGGCGGTCGGGTTGGCCATAACTGTCGCCCCCCTTCAAGCGGGCCGCGTGCCCGCCTGGCTCAATGCCACAGCCAGGATGATGATCCCGCCGCGCGCGATGAGTTGCTGGGAATATTCGAGGCCCATCAGGATCAGCCCATTGTTGATGACGCCGATCATCAGCGCGCCGATGATCGAGCCCACCACCGTACCCTTGCCGCCGAACAGGCTGGTGCCGCCCAGCACGACGGCGGCGATCACCGACAACTCGTCGCCCTCGCCCAACTGGAAGCGGCCGGTCTGCAACCGCCCGGCATAGAGCATGCCCGCCAGCGAGGCGGTGACAGCGGAAATGACGATGACCCAGAGCTTGATCCGGCCAGTGTTGATGCCGCTGTAGCGCGCCGCCACAACATTGCCGCCAACAGCCAGCACCTGCCGGCCGAACTTGGTGCGCCGCAGCACGACATGCCCGACGATGCCGACGGCCAGCATCCAAAGCAACAGGGTCGGGATCGGCCCGATATTGCCACCGCCGAAAATGGCCGGATAGGTGCGGTCGAGGACCGGAATGGCGGCGGTTCCGGAGATCCACATGGCCGTGCCCTTGGCGATCCCCATCATCGCCAGGGTGGTAAGGAAGGTCGGGATCATCAGCCGCGTTGACAGCAGGCCGTTGACCAGCCCGACGGTGACGCCGGTCATGATGCCCGCCGCGATGCCCGCGAGAAGGCCGCCCCAGGCGATGGCCATGGCGGTGGTGACCGAAGCCAGCCCTGCCACCGCACCGACGGACAGGTCAATCTCGCCCGACGACAGCACCAGCGTCATCGCCACCGCCATGACCGCGATCATGGCGGTTTGGCGGGCGATGTTGAGGATGTTGTTCGGCTCGAGGAACCCCTTGTCGTGGAGCGTCAGCGCGAAAAACAGGAACACCAGGACGAAGCCGATATAGATGATGTTCTGCCGCCAGGTGCGCTTGAAATAGCCCAACGGCGTTTCGCGCCCCGCCGCCGCCATGGTGTCAGACATGGTTTCCTCCCCGCTGCACGATCATCTGCAGCTTCTGTTCGGCGCGCAGTTCGGCTGCATCGCCGGTGTTGATCAAAAGGTCCGTCTTGTCGATCGTTTCCACCAGACGGCCACCAGACATCACGGCGATACGGTCGCTGACCGCCGCAAGTTCGGCGAGTTCGGACGAGATGAAGATGATGGATTTGCCCTCGGCGGCCAGCGCGCGCACCAACCGCAGCACTTCGCCCTTGGAGCCGATGTCGATGCCGGCGGTGGGTTCATCCATGATGAGGATGTCGGGAGCAGTCGCCAGCCACTTGCCGATGACTATCTTCTGCTGGTTGCCGCCGGACAGCGAATTGGCCGCCGCCTCGCGCGATGCCGTCTTGATGGCAAGGCGCTTGATCAATTCGTCCGTCGTGGTGCGCGACTTGAGCCGGTCGACGAAGGGCGTCGAGCCGAGGCGATCGAGGATGGGGAGTTCGATATTGTCCTGGATGGAATGGGCCAGCACCAGTCCCTGCCGGCGTCGGTCCTCCGGCACCAGTGCCAGGCCAAGTTCGATTGCCTGCCTCGCCGAGCCGATGGAGATTGTCTGGCCTCGCAGCGTTATCGTGCCGCCTGCGATGGGTTCGAGCCCGAACAGTATGCGGGCCAGCCGGCTGCGGCCTGCACCGAGCAGGCCGGCGATCCCGAGCACCTCGCCACGCCGAAGCGAGAAGCTGACATCACCGCCGCGACGCAACTTGCTGGCGAGATGCTCGACCCTGAGGATGATGTCATCCTGCGCCGTCGATGCCGTCGTGAACTCGGACAGGTCGCGAGTGGCCTTGCCCATGATATCGGCGATCAGCGTCGGCAGGGTGTAGTCGGCAATCGGACGGCTGTCGATCAGCCGGCCGTCGCGCAGCACCGTCGCATGGTCGGCAATGCGGAAAATCTCGTCCATGCGGTGGCTGACATAGATGATGGCCTTTCCCTCGCCCCGCAGGCGCCGCAGCAGCTCGAAGAGGATGTCCACCTCGCTCGCTGTCAGGGCCGACGTCGGCTCATCGAGCACCAGCACACCCGCATTCTGCGATAGGGCCTTGGCGATTTCGGTCAGTTGCTGCTGACCGGTCGACAGACCGGCAACGATGGCGGCAGGATCGACGCTGACCCCCATCGAGGCAAAGATTTCGGCACTGCGCCGCTCCATCGCCCTGTCGTCGATCAGCCCCAGCGCAGTCAGCGGTTCGCTGGCGAGAAACACGTTCTGCGCCACGCTCAGCGTCGGCACCAGGCTCATTTCCTGGAAGATCATGCCGACGCCCTTGTGGCGGGCCAGTTGCGGAGAGAGATGCTCGAACACCTCTCCACCGACGGAAATGGTACCGCTGTCGGGCGCCTGAACGCCCCGCAGGATCTTCAGAATGGTGGATTTGCCGGCACCATTCTCACCGAGGAGCGCATGGATCTCTCCACCCCGCACACTCAGGCTCACCTCACGTAGGGCGTGGACGCCGCCGAAGCGCTTGGAGATGGCGTTCATCTCCACGGCGATTGGCTTCATCGCCCTTTCTGTCACGGAATATCCACCCATTGGCCACTCTCGCCCGAGCTCAGGATGGCGTCGGCGATGAGGGCGATGCGGTAGCCATCCTCGAAATTCGGCGATGGCTGCTTGCCCGTGACAATGGCCGTGCAGAGATCGAAGCATTCGATGATCTTGGTTTCGCCATAGCCGATGCCGAGCGCCGGGATGGGCCAGAGGCCCGATCCATAGGGATGGGCCGGTCCAGTATAGACCGTGCGGAAGCCCCGCGCATCGCCGACGTCGTCGGCGAACATCACCTGCAGCTCGTCGCGCCGCTCGTAGTTGAAGGCCAGCGATCCCTTGGTGCCGTGGATCTCGAAGGTCAGGAAGTTGTTGCGCCCATAGGCATTGCGGGTGGCCTCGATCGAGCCGATGGCACCATTGGCAAACCTGATCATGGTCAGCATCTCGTCATCGACATCGACCGGGCCGCGTTCTGCATTCCTGTCACCACCGACGCCCAGCGTGTCGAGGCCACCCGATTGCCTGGGGCGGGTGGGGATATGGTTCTTGACCATCGCGTTTACCGAGGCGATTTCGCCGACCAGATAGCGGGCAAAGTCTATGACGTGCGTGCCGATATCCCCGACAGTGCCGGACCCGGCCACCGATTTCTGAAAGCGCCAGGACAGCGGGCTGTCGGGGTCGGCGGACCAATCCTGCAGGTAGGTGCCGCGGAAGTTGAGAATGTCGCCAATGCGGCCCTCCTCGATCAGCTTCCTGGCCAACGCCACGGCCGGCGTGCGACGGTAGTTGAACGCCACCATGTGGATGGAACCGGACGCCCGGACGGCATCGAGCATGGTCCTCGACTCCACGCCGGTTCGCGCCAGCGGCTTCTCGCAGATGATGTGCTTGCCCGCCTTGGCGGCGGCGATGGCGATCTCGGCGTGCGAATTGTTAGGCGTGCAGATGTCGACGATGTCGATGTCAGGCCGTGCGACCACGGCGCGCCAATCGGCGGAGGCTTCCTCGAATCCGAAGCGGTCGCGTGCCGTCTCGGCCATCTGCTGGTTGACGTCCACGACCACCTTGCGCACCGGAATAGCGGGCGCCGGCCAGAAGAACATCGGCATGGCCGCATAGGCCATGGCGTGGGCCTTGCCCATGAAACCGCCGCCGATCATGGCGACATTGAGCTTCTGCATTTTCTGTCTCGCTTATGGAAATGGAGCGCGGGGACGGTAAAGGGAGGGCCGTCCCCGCTTAGGTGCGGGAGGTGCACCTAGTTCATGGAGTCACGGACCGTGGCTGGCGCCTCGGTGGAATAGACGGCCTTCCAGGCGTCGAGTAGGTTGGCCTTTTCGACCGGCAGCGCCGGCAAGGCGACGTAGGCAGGCGCGTCCTTGCCGAGCAGGCCATAGCCCGCGAGCCTTGCCTCGGTAACGCCCTGGTCGAACGGCCGCTGGGCGCCCAGGCCTTTGATGAAGCCGCCACGCGCCATGTCGATCGCGACGTTCTCGCCCAGGTCGATGGTGGTGATGACGAGGTCGTCGCGGCCATTGGCGCGGGCCGCGGCGATCACGCCTTCAGCCGGCACGTCCCAGACCGCCCAGATGCCATCGATGTTGGGGTTGCCCACCATCATGGCCGAAGCGGCGCGGTCGGCGTCACCGGTGAAGTCAGGGCCGCCGATCCCCTGTTCGGCGACGATCTCGATATCGGGGTAGTTCTGTTGGATGGTGGCCTTGAATGCATCGTAGCGCTGGCGCGTCACGAAGAAGTCGGCGGCGTGGAATACGATGCCGATCTGGCCCTTCCCGTTGAGCGCCTTGGCCATGAGATGGGCGGAGGCAACGCCGTTACCGTAGTTGTCGGCCGAGACGACGCTGACATAGTCGGTGCCTGCAACGAAGCCGGCCGGGACATTGTCCATGAAGACCAGCTTGACGCCAGCCTCGGCAGCCTGCCGATAGGCACTCGCGGTGGCGGTCGGATCGGTCGGGATCGAGATGATGATGTCGGGCTTCTGGGCCAGGATGGTCTCGATGTCGGAGACCTGCTTGGCGGCGTTGAAACCGGCGTCGGTGGTGGCAATCACCTTGATGCCCATGGCCTCAAACTGAGTTTCGAGCCCGTTGATCTGGGCCTGGCTCCAGTCGTCGCCACCGTAGTGCATGACGATGGCGGCGGTGTCGCCCATGGCCTTTATCTTGGCCAGTTCGTCATCCGAAAGCTTGACCTCACTCGCCGAAACCGGTCTATCGCCGCTCGGGCCGTTGATCAGCGT
>NZ_JAQGJL010000200.1 GCF_028290645.1 Devosia sp.
AAAGGATGCCTCGACGTCATCGAGCCGACTGTGCTGCGGTTCGCCCTTGATAGCCGATCGAAACTCGCTGTGCCGATGACGGACTTCAGCCAGGAGGCCACCGCACTCGAGCCGAACCAAAGTACGATCCTCGTCGGAACTATAGCGGGATTCAGCACGACCCCTGAGGTATGCGGCCTTGTTGTTCCAGCCGTTTAGTGCCCCGACAAACGGCCGGAGCGTCTTGTTCGCGCGTCTTTTCTCAACTGACCGAATTGGGGAGTTGCGATGCTGCGTCGTTTCCGGTGTTTGCATGCCGGGAATCTACACCCGTCGAACCGGATCAACGATGAAAACCTGAGTTAGCCCGCGACTAACTCTGACTCCAACGCCTCTTAACGACTAAAGACCGCGCCCCGAGTCAAGGGCGCGGTTGCGGCGCCAAAGGGGACGCGATGCCTTACACCCTAACCTACCAGATGATCGTGGGAATAGGCACCCGCGAGTGCCTTTCTGCTGCCGAGGCTGTGGCTGATTATCGCGAAATTCAGAGCGCTGGCGGCGCGGTCATCGACATTCGTGACCACGCGGGGCGGTACTTGACGCTCGATGAACTGATCACAGTAAGCACGCCAGCGAAGCTGCCTAAGAGCCGGACTCAGTCGGACGCTTAGCCCCCCTGCGGCAGGCGATATAAGAATGAATGTCGCAGCGGACGTTTCGCGGGCCACCACGAGCCGCCCGCTGCTAGGACACCCCCCGTTGCGGTGGAGAGGGGTATCGTCAGGAAAACAAAGCTACGGCCAGAGCCTAGTGCTATTCCGTTCGAGAACCGGTTTTGCGCTTGCGGAACCGGAGCAGCAGATACCCGCCGCCAGCTGCGAGGAAGGCCAGGCCTTCCCCGGCAACCGGTCCCGGAGCCCCCACAGCGTAGCCGTTGCCGTTGGCGTTCGGATTCTTGTCCACCGGCACGGCCATAGCCGGAAGAGTCGTCAATGCCGTAATGGCACAGACAAGGATAGCCGCTCTGAGCGTCATCGTTACTCTCCTCTGTTGAGGGAGAGATTGTCGCTTTTCGGCAAAGGGTGGGTAATTGCCCATTCGAGCTAAAGCCCAAATCGAAGTAGCTCTCCGAACGGTCGAAGGGGCGCGGGACGGTCGCTGCTACCCGTGCTTGCGCACCAGCCAGGTGTTCCCTTCCACCGCGTGTGGCTGGTCCCCCTCGTCGAAGCCGAACCAGCCGAGCCAGTGATTGAACTCGGCTCGCTGCGCTGCCAGATCAGCGCTGGCAAAGGTCCATCGCGCTAGGGTCTTGCCCTCGTCGAGGAACTCGACCTTCGGCATGCCCGGAATTGGAAGCGCCTTCTCGCTGCCGAGCATCAGTGCCACGTGTCCGCGTCGCGCGGCTGCCGGCGGGCCATCTCGCGTTCGTAGATCTCGACGGCGATCGGGCTTTCGATAATTTCCAACAGGCGGTCGATGACTTCCTTCGGCAATATGCCGCTGTCCGGCGGCAGGTAGTCATAGAGCACGTCCGAGAGCATCACGACGACGTCGTCGGCTGATGCCGGCAAACGGCCGAGCCGTTCCACCGGGGACGGGTGGGGTTGAGCATCAGGCGCCTTGCGCATTTGGGGTCTCCTCGAGATGGACCTCGCGCGCGTCCTTGTCATCGCGCAGGCCCTTTGAACGATGGGTGGCGGAGGAGGCCATCGGGAGTGACCTCAGTGAATCAACTTCGGCGAGCAAGCGTGGTTGCACCCAGCGGGGCGGCGCGCCTCAACCTTGGGCATGCCGACGAACGCGGGCCGGATCGACGGCTTGCGCAATGGGAGGATGCGGCAAAGCCTTGAAGGCTGCGCAACAAAAATCCCGGCGCTCGTCAAGAGCCGCCGGGCGAGTGTGCTGAATCGGGATCGTCTTTTTAAAGGACCATTCCCAAAACCGGCCAAGCGCGGTTTGGTTCCCCGTTTGGCGTTCCACGCCCCTTCGACCATCGTCGGCATCGTCAAGCCGCCCCTATTCGGCGAGGCTCCCTCGCCCTGCCATGCGCCCCTAACGGTGGCGGGGCGGCGGGTGTCGTGGGGGTCACACTGCGGCACCCGCTTCCCCCTGCAGAAGAATAACTCGCCCTATCGGGGCCGAACATCCGACATGGACTGCAGCTGGTCGGCAAGCCGATGAAAGGCGGCCTCGATATCCTCGAACCGACTATGCGGGCGTTCGGCCTTGATGGCTAAACGGAACGCGTCGTGCCGATGGCGGATTTCCGCGAGCAATGCTCCGCATTCGAGGTGTGCCAGGTGTCGGTCTTGGTCCGTGCTGTAGATCGAATCGGATCGACCACGGATGCGCGTGACCTTGTTGTTCCAAGCCTTAAGCTCCATGAGGAATGGTTTCAGTGTCGCCTCGGCGCGCTTCCGTTCCTGGGACGCGACCTGCGGCTTTCGGCGGTGTGGTTCAAAGGTCGGCAGGTGTCCACCTCCATCTAGGTTGGTTGGGCTCACACCCATTGGTAGGAGGGATTCTCGGGAAAGAGGGCGGCCACCGCCGTAAGCAACTCTTCGTCACTGAACGGCTTCGCCATCACCTTGGCGTTGGGGAAGTGCTCGTAGACCTCTTCCAGGGTTGCTGCCGTACAGAAGATAAAGGGAATGCCGCGCTGTCCGAGCTTTGCCACGAGTCCCTCGGGCTCGGCGTGCTGCAGGCGGAAGTCAATCAAGGCGAGGTGCACCTTCTGGCTATCCAAAAGGGCGAACGCCTCGTCGGTATCGGTGACAATGGCCACGCGATAGCCGGCGTTGAGGAGCGGGGCCTCGATAACCGAGGCAATAAGATAGTTGGTCTCCACGACCATGGCCGTGCGGATGGTTGGTTGCTGTGTCATGTCTTCGCCAACGCAGCAGGACAATCCACCCGATGGTGGATTGGCAGGCTCAATGCGCTTCGCCAAAACGCCCGGATGCAGCGAGGTTATTGGTGCCCGCAGGGCATCTGCTCGTCCGGTGCTGACGTGGGCATTATAGCGCGGTCGATCAGGCGATGCACCCCAATAAGACATATGTCGCAAGCGGGGAAAGCCAGACGCATTTGGCGCAAGAGAGAACAAGCGGACAGCCCCCACATTGCGTAAACACCGCTCATTGTGGGGCGCTTCAGCCTCGAGATTTGGATGCGCTTAGTGTGCAGCGCCTCAATCCATAGAAAGGAAGTCCAATGAGCTTAGCAGGATTGCGCGGCGCGATTATCGTCCTCGCCACCTCGGCATTGCTTGCCGGCTCCTTGCCTGCCGTGGCAAGTCCGAAGACGGATGCGGAAGCGCTGGCCCGCTACAGGGAGGCCGAACGGATCGGCAAACAGCATCTGAAGACGTTCGATACGTTGGACTTCGATGTCTATTCCAACCAGAAGTGGGATCGGCTGAAGGAAAGCCACGCAGCCGACATTCTGGTGCATTACCCCGACGGGCATACGACGCGCGGGATTCCGGATCACATCAAGGAGCTGAAGGGCATCTTCACCTTCGCGCCGGACACCAACATAAAGACCCACCCCGTCCGGATTGAGTCAGGCGACTGGACGTCGGTCATCGGCTTTCTTGAAGGCACCTTTACCAAGCCGATGCAACTGCCGGGCGGCAAGGTCATCCCCCCGACCGGCAAACCGTTCAAGCTGACGATGAGCACCGTCGGCCACTGGAAGGACGGCGTCATGGATGAAGAATACCTGTTCTGGGACAATGCCAGCTTCATGAGCCAGATCGGCGTGGGCCAATAGATCCAGCGCGGCGGCGGCCGTCGTGTGCCGCCCATGCTGGCCACCGCCATGCACAACGGCTGGCGGCTGTTCGTGATCTGCGAGCGGCGCCACCAAGGGCTGAAGTCGGTGAAGCCGTGCAAGGGTGCGACCGAGATGGACCTGAGGACGCTGATCGCGGCGATCGGGCCCGAGGTCATGCTTGACGAGGTTGGGAAGAAAATCACCGCGCCATGCTGTGGGAGCGAGCACTTCCGGGTTAGCTGGCAGCTGCCGGATGGGACTGAGCGCTAGTTACTCCCATCGGACTTCTGACGCAAAGTGGCCATTGACGCTCTCAGCGTGCCGTTCTTTGTAGGGTCGATCGCGTCGGCCTGCTGAAGCGCCCATTTCGCCCACTCGGTCCTGCCTTCCTCGAGCTCCGCGCCAAGGCTCTCAATTGAGGCCACGAAGGAACGTATAG
>NZ_JAQGJL010000204.1 GCF_028290645.1 Devosia sp.
TCGTCGGCTTCGACGGCGTCCCCGAAACCGCCACCAGCCAGCCGCCCCTCACCACCATCGCCCAACCGATCCGCGAAAAAGGCCGCCGCGCCGCGGAAATGGCCCTCCGCAACGAGGCCCCCCGCCAGATCGAACTCCCGCTGGAACTGATCATCCGCGCCTCGACCGCGCCCCCATCGCGGTGAGACCCCGAAGCGAAAGTGCCCCGACCCTCCACCCCGGCCGGTGTCATCCCAGCGAAAGCTGGGATCCAACCCTCCGCCGGCGCGAACGCAAAAATGATTCCGGGCCTTCGCCAGGATGACATCGAGTTTGGAGGAAGTTGGGGTGGATGTAACCCGAACCCCTAAGCGACGTTGGCGCGCCCGGCCACCGCTTCGGTGAACTTGCCCTCGAGGTGGTCGCGCTCGAACGGCTTCATCATGTAGTCGTTCACCCCGGCCTTCAGCGCCAGGGCGATCTGCCCGATATCGTTCTCGGTGACCATGTAGACGACGCGCGGCGTGTGTCCGCCGACATAGGCGCGCAGCAGCTTGAGGAACTCGAGCCCGCTCATCACCGGCATCTGCCAGTCGAGCAGGATCGCGTCGGGCATCTCCTGCCGGCACTTGTCGAAGGCTTCCTGTCCGTCCTCGGCCTCGTCGACGATGAAATCGAGATCTTCCAGGATGCGGCGCGCCACTTTGCGCACAACGCTGGAATCATCGACTACAAGGCAGGACTTCATGACGCGCGTCTCCAACGCTGGCGATGTTAGTCGCCACGCCTCACTATCCTGCAAATGTCCCTACGAATGGTTATCGAAGGCTGAAGTTTTCAAGGCTGTTCCATGCCTGAAACGCGCGGGGGCGTGATCGGGCGGTAACCTCCGAACTTCCAGGCGCTGCTTGGAATTGGCCTGTCGTCGTGCCAGTATCCGCAGCACAACTAGAGGCAACAGTCCCCGCAGAGCGCCTCCTGGTCTTCGATGTCCGCAGCGGCTGGGAGCCGCTCTGCGCCTTCCTCGGCGCCGCCATCCCCGACATGCCCTATCCTCGCACCAACTCCACCCGCGAGTTCAACGAGAGGGGCTAGCGCAGAGCAACTAGGCCGCCGCCGCGACCGCCTTCGGCGTCGCCGAGAACTCGAACACCTCGTTCTCGATGCCGATCTTCAGCTCCATGTCGGTCATCCGCGCCAGGATCCCCGTATAGAACGTCTGGATCCCCCGCGCGTCGACGCCACCCTCCGGCGCCCCCGAAAGCAGCCCCTCGGCGCCCGACGGCATCAGCGTCTTCTGCCGCTTCTCCGGGTCCGATTTCGAGGTCATGACGAACCGCTCGCCGCCCGCCGGCCCCTCGACCTTCACCGTCACCAGCCCGCCGCGCGGCACTGCCATCGCCGCGATCAGTAGCATGTTCATCAACAGCTTCGCCTTGTGCTTGGGCAGCAGGATCAGCGGTACCTGCCAGTCGAGATCGGCCTTCTCGATCTCGAAATAGAGCTTGGCCACCCGCTCGCATTCGCGCGTATCGAAATCCGTGCCCGCCGTCGAAGAGGCGCCGTAGGCGAGCCGCGCGAACTCGAGCTTGGCGCGTGCCTGCTTGGCCGAATTGGCGATCAGCTCCTGCGCCCCCTCCGCCATCGCCCCCTGGGTTGGATCGGCCAGCACCTCGAGCCCGTTGCCGATCGCCCCCACCGGGTTGATCAGGTCATGGCAAACCCTGGAACACAGCATCGCCGCGAGATCGGTCGCCTTGAGTTCGATGAAATCCGCCATTGGTAAGGTTCCTGCCGTCGAATCAATTTTCGCTACACTAACCGCAACGTGGCCGGCGCCCTAGGGGCCGCGACGTTGCGTGCCCCGCGGTTGCGGACATCTGTGCGACCCGTTACCGATTTGTCAGGGGAACGGGGCAGCGGCGCATGAGCATACTGGTGACCGGTTCTGAAGGCCTCGTCGGAACAGCCTTGCGTCGGACGCTGGCCGCCCGGCACATCGAGGTCCGCGGCCTGGATCTCCGCGCCGATGCGGCCCCCGAACGGTTCGACATCTGCGACACCGCCCGCTTCGCCAGCCGGCTCGACGGCGTCGAGGGCATCGTCCACCTCGCTGCGGTGTCGCGGGTGGTCGATGGCGAGCAGCGGCCCGAGCGCTGCAACGCGGTCAATGTCGAGGCGACCCGCGGCCTCCTCGCCGCGGCGCTCGCCGCCCCGCAGCGTCCTTGGGTCATCTATGCCAGCAGCCGCGAGGTCTATGGTCAGCAGGACCACATGCCGGTCGCCGAGGATGCCCCCTTCCGCCCGATGAACACCTATGCCCGCAGCAAGGTGGCGGCCGAGCTGCTGTGCCGGGACGCCCGCGCCGCGGGTCTTCGCACCGCGATCGTCCGTTTCTCATCGGTCTATGGCAACGTCGCGGACCACGCCACGCGGGTGGTCCCGGCTTTCGTCGCGGCGGGGCTGCGCGGTGCCACGCTGCGCGTCGAAGGCACCGCCTGCAGCTTCGACCTCACCCATGTCGACGATGTCGCCGACGGGCTGCTCCGCCTGATCGAGCAGCTTCGCGCCGGCGAGGACGACCTGCCGCCGATCCATTTCGCCAGCGGGGCCGGCATCTCGCTGGGCGACCTCGCGTCGAGAGCCATCGCCCTGGGCGGCGGCCGCGGCCGGGTGATGGTCGCGCCCGCCCGGACCTTCGACATCCACAGCTTCATCGGCGATCCGGCACGGGCCGAGCGCCTGCTCGGCTGGCGCACCACCACCTCTCTTGACGATGGGCTCGCCCGCCTCGCTGCCGATTTCGCCGCAGCTCCGGCCAGTTGAACCGGGCCCGCGGTCAGCCGCGCTCGTCGAGCCGCAGCGGGCCTTCATAGCGCGAGCGGAGCTCGGTGACCGGCACGAGGCTATGGCTCTTGCAGTAGAGCACCCACCATTTGCCGAGGCGCCGCGGCACCGGCCACTCCCGCAGCCGGCGCAGGCTGTCCCAGGCCATGCGCCAGCGGGTCCCGAAGGGCCCGACGCGTCGGCCGGACCGGGTGATGCCGGCGTAGCAGAAGAACTGCCGCCGCCCCCAGACGATGCCGAAACGCGCCAGCATCGCCCCGACGATCGCGGCGTTGTCGTGGCCCGCTTCCTTCACCTTGCCCGCCAGCACGCTCCCCACCGGCCGGGTATGGCGCATGGCGAGGGTGTCGACGATGGCCGCCCGGAAGCGGTTGTCGGGTTCGAGCCTTGCCCAGATCAGGTCGAGCCCCGAGCCCGAGGGCGAGTCGCCGGCATAGGGCAGGATCCTGGTGAGCGCCGCGCGCGACAGGCACGGGAACATCACCTCGACATAGGGCGTGTAGCGTAGCCTGAACGACGGGGACTGCAGGTGGTGGATAGCCGAGAAATAGCTGTTGGCGGTGAGCCCCGGCTGCGACAGCTGCAGCCCCTCCTGCTCGCTGATCTCGAACAGGCGGTTGATGGTCTCCACCGAGATGTCGACGTCGTCGTCGCCGATGATCAGGTAGTCGTAGCGCGCGACGATCTCCGGGTGGTCCCGCAGCTGCGCGGCGACCACGTCCCACTTGAGGCCACGCTGCTCCAGCACCGTCTCGTCCGCGCTCGCGACATACGGCGTGGTGCCGTACCAGGAAACGATCAGGTCCCAGTTCCGCGCCTGCCCCTTGAGCCAAGTACGGTGCAGGGAGTTCTCGCCGGCGCGGACGATGACGGCGAAACGGCGTCTGGTCGGTGTACTCATGAGACGTCCCGGCTGGAGATTGGAGGCGCCATACGCTATGCCCCTGCACGGCGGCGCGACGCAACAGGGACGGGACCATGCAGACTCTCGACCGCGCCGATCTGATCGTGGTCGGAGCCGGATTCTACGGCGCGACGGTCGCCGAGCGCGCCGCGGCGGCGGGCCTCAGGGTCCAGGTGCTGGACCGGCGGCAGCACATCGGAGGCAACGCCTATTCCGAACCCGATGCGGCCACCGGCATCGAGGTGCACCGCTATGGTCCACACCTGTTCCACACGCCCAACGCCGAGGTCTGGCACTATCTGGGCCGCTTCGCCAGCTTCAACGACTTCGTCTTCCGCGGACGGACCGTGCATGCCGGCCAGGCCTATTCCCTGCCGATCAACCTCTCGACCATCTGCCAGTTCTTCGGCCGGCACCTGAGCCCGATGGAGGCGAGGGCCCTGGTCGAGGAGCAGCGGCAGGAGATGCAGGGACGCGAACCCGCCAACCTCGAGGAAAAGGCCATCTCCCTTGTCGGCCGGCCGCTCTACGAGGCCTTCATCCGCGACTATACGATGAAGCAGTGGCAGACTGATCCGCGCGAGCTGCCCGCCGCCGTCATCACCCGCCTGCCGGTCCGCTACACCTTCGAAGGCAGCTATTTCTCCGACCGCTACCAGGGCCAGCCGCTCGACGGCTACCCGGCGATCTTCGAGCAGATGCTCGGCTCGCCGAACATCGAGGTAGCGCTCGGCGTCGACTGGCACGACCTGAGGCATGCGGCGCCGGCCGCCACGCCCGTCGTCTATACCGGCCCCCTCGATCGCTATTTCGACCATGCCGAGGGGCCGCTCGGCTGGCGCACCACCGATTTCGAGACCGAGGTGCTGCCGGTCGGCGATTACCAGGGGACCGTGATCGTCAACTATGCCGACCTCGATGTGCCCTTCACCCGCATCGTCGAATACCGGCACCTGCACCCCGAGCGCCCCTATCCTGAAGACCGCACGGTGATCGTGCGCGAACGCCCGCGCGCTGCCGGCCGGGGCGACGAGCCCTACTATCCCATCGATACGCCGGCGGACCGCGCCGTGCTGCAACGCTATCGCCAGCGTGCCGCGAGCGTCCCCAATGTCTGGTTCGGCGGCCGGCTCGGGACCTACACCTATCTCGACATGCACCAGGCCATCGCCCTGGCGCTCAGGGACTGGGGCACCATCCGCTCGCGCTTCTGGCCGGAGCGGCAACCCTAGGCCGCGAGGCGCTACTGCGCCGCCTCGGACGTCTCGCCGGCAACGGCCTCGTCCACCACCGCGGCGGCGACGTCGGCCTCCTCCCCTGTCAGGCCCTTGGCCAGTTCCGGCCAGTTGCGCTCGGCGGTCCGCAGCGAAGACTCCTCGCTCTGAACGAACGCCTCGCGGTTGGCCACCGAGTAGAACAGGTAGAGCTTCATCCCGGCAATGGCGTAGAGCCGCGGCTTGCCGTCCGAGAGGTAGCCGCGCGACAGGCTGGTCAGGCAGTGCCCGCCGAACTGCGGCGCGTAGATCTCGGGGTTGCGCATGAACACGTCGCGGTTGGCCGCCGAGGCGAAATACCAGGGCACCCCGCCCCAGCGATACTCGTAGTCGGGACTGCCGGGCACCGGGTCCGGGTCGGTGAAGTAGCTCACCGGGTCATAGCCCTCGAGAGCTACCCCGGTCAGCGGGTCGGTGACGATGGCGGTGACCAGCCCGGCAGCGCCAGCCGGGGCGCCGAAAGCGCAGCCGAAAACAACCAAAAGTGCTGCAAGAAGCCCGGTTATGGTTAAGTTTTGTTTACGCTTTTGCCGCATCATTGCCGCCATGAAGGCCTAGCCTGAATTCTATCAGGCAGACCGGATGCGCTGCACCTTACCTCGTCATGGTAAGGACCGCGTAAATGGCCCGCCGCTCGAATAAGCCCCCCGGAGTTCCCTTCATGCTCGACCGCATGGTCTATTTCATCCTCGCCGCCTTCGTCGCGCTGACGGCGGCCACGCTGGTCCTCACCCCCACCCTCACCTACGCCCAGCAAGGCTCCGTGTCGGACACCTATTCGGGCGAGGAATTGGTCGCCACCGGCGGCGAATTCTTCGGGTCGGTCGCCCAGGGCCTCGCCTCGCTGGTCGAGCGCGCCGTCAGCCAGTTCGGCCTGCCCAATGCCTACATCCTCGGCGAGGAAGCCGGCGGCGCCATCTTCGCCGGCGCCCGGTACGGCGAAGGCACCATGTACACCCGCAACCAGGGCGAGCACCCGGTGTTCTGGCAGGGCCCCACCGTCGGGCTCGATTTCGGCGGCGACGGCTCCAAGGTCATGATGCTGGTCTACAACCTGAAGTCGGTCTCCGACGTCTATGGCCGCTACCCCGGCGTCGACGGCTCGGCCTATGTCCTCGGCGGGCTCGGGATGACCGTGATCAAGTATGGCGACGTGGTGATGGTGCCGATCCGCTCCGGCGTCGGCGCCCGCCTCGGCGTCAATGTCGGCTACCTGAAGTTCACCCAGGAGCCGACCTGGAATCCCTTCTGAGCCGCAAAAGCCGTTCAGGAGCCGTTCAACCCCCGTTCATCGCCGCGGCAAACCTGCGGCAGATAGCTTGGCCTTGTGCGTGTTACGCTCATCGTGACCGCGTCCCCGTCTTCCGGTATGGTTGCATCGTGACGGGGACGGCCGGGCGCGCCTTCCCTGTCATCGTGGTGTGTGGATCGCCCCAGGCCGGCGTTAGCCGGTGGCGGAGTTGTGTTATGGTCATTGAAAACATTATGTATTTCGTGCTCGGCCTGCTCGTCGCCGGGCTCCTGGCACTGATCGTCCTGCCCGCCGTCTGGCGCCGCGCCGTGCGCCTCACCAAGAAGCGGATCGAAGCGGCGACCCCCATGACCATGGCCGAGTTCCGCGCCGACAAGGACCAGCTCCGCGCCGAATTCGCCTTGTCTACCAGGCGTTTGGAGATGAACGTCGAGGCCCTCCGCCGCCGCCTCTCCGATCAGTTGAGGGATATCAACAGGAAGAAGAACGAGCTCGGCGGCATGAAGGGCGAGCGCGACAGCCACCTGCAGGTGGTGCGCGAACTTGAGGAACGCGAAGCCGCGGCCCGCCGCCGCATCCTCGAACTGGAGAAGGAAGGCGCCGACATCGCGCAGAAATTACGTATGCGCGACAGGGAGTTGACCGAAAAATCCAGCCAGCTCCAGGCCGCCCGCGAAAGCCTCCGCGGCAGCCGCCCGCGCGCCTTCGCCATCGAGGGCAAGGCGCTCAGCGGCGACTACAACGCCGACATCGACGAGCTCCTGAGCTATCTCGAGATCGAGAAGAAGCGCTCCGAATTCCTCGAAACCCAGAACCGCACCCTCATCGAACAGCTTGAAAGTTCTGATAAAAACGCCAACGCAGCACGCGCCGCGGCGATGGAATTCCGCACCCAGCTCGCCAGCCGCGACGACACCGTCACCGACGCCCAGTCCGAACTCGCCGCCGCCGAAGCCCGAATCGCGGACGCCGAAAGCCGCGTCTCGACCCTCCTCGCCGAGACCACCAAACTCGTTGGCGACGGCGAGGAAAAGCGCGACCTGCTGCTCGCCGAAAAGCTCGGCCTCGAAGAGGAAATGGAAAAGCTCCGCACCAAGGTGGCCAGCGTCGAAGAGACCGTCATGGCCGACTGGGACAGCGACCGCATCGAGCAGTCGCACCTGCGCGAGCGCCTCAACGACATCGCCTCGGACGTCAGCCGCCTGGTCTACGCGCTCGAGGGCAATGGCCCCGTCGACGAGGAAGAAAGCCTCGCCGCCCGCATGCAGAAATTCGTCGACGCTGAAGAATCCCAGTCCCCGCCGGTCCGCGGCCCCAACGCCCGCAAAGGCAACGCCCCGGAAACCCAGGCCGTCTCGGACCGCCTCAAGGCGCTGCAGGAACTCAGGAACGACAACTAGGGGCCGACATATCGTCTCAGGGTCCACAGCCTCGCCGTCCAAGGTGAAAGAGCCGAAGCAGACGGCCCGTCCCCAACTCTCCCCATGAAGGGGAGGGTGCCCGCAGGTGTGTTGGGCACGGTCCACCCAGGAACTCGATGCGACACCTCCCTCCTTGTGGGGGAGGCCGGGAGGGGGCCCTCCGCTGCTGTCCGGCGCGTAACCCGAGCCCCCGCAGAAAATTCTTCCCCCGACTTATCCCCGCGCTCTCCACCCGTCGTATTCTCCCCCCATCCGCTGCACCTGAAGCGAGGTCATGACGAGTGGTTGGTGCAGCGGAGACCGGGTGGGGTGGTAGTCGTATCACCCCAGGCGGAAAC
>NZ_JAQGJL010000033.1 GCF_028290645.1 Devosia sp.
TCGAAACTGCGCTGGCCAATTGCCCTGCCCTATCTCTTCACCTCGATGAAGGTGGGCGTTGCGGCTAGCCTGGTCGGCGCCATCGTGGGCGAATTGCCGGCGGGGACCAGTAATGGCATCGGGGCGCGGTTGCTGGCGGGCTCGTACTACGGGCAGACGATCCAGATCTGGTCGGCGCTGCTGGCCGCCGCCTTGCTGGCGGGGGCGCTGATCGCGCTGGTGGGCCTGGCCGAGCGGATCACCAACAAGCGGCTGGGAGCGCAGGCATGACGGCGCTGCAACGAGTGCTCGCTGCGTTCGCGTCGGGCTTTGCGCTCCTTGGGCTGATCTTCGATTTCGCCTCGACCGAAGGCGCGCCCATGCCGGTGTGGGAGTTTCCGGCAGTCGGGGTGTTGCTCGTCCTCGGTATCGTGAGCCTCGTCCGGTTTCGAGTTGCGGTGAGCTACTGGATCGACGGGGCGCTGGCGGCCCTCGGCGCGATTTCGCTGATGCTTGCGCTCGACACGCTGCAGCAGGCCGAGCCCGGGTACTGGTTCGCGCTGATCTCCGCGTGGCTCCTCGCCTGGCTGTTTGCCGAACGGCTGTCGGGTGCCATCGGGCGCGACGAGGCGCCGGGGTTGGCGGGGGTGCTGATACCGGCGGTGTTCGGCATTGCCATACTTGTGGCGTGGGAGGCCATCACCCGCGGGGGCAATGTGCCGAAGGTGCTGCTGCCGTCCCCGTCGGGGATATGGGAGACGCTGATCGGCAACATTCCGAGGATCGCGGCGGACTTTCAGCAGACATTTCTCAAGGCGGTGCTCGCGGGCTATGTGCTGGGGTGCGGGTTCGGCTTCCTCGTCGCCATTGCGGTCGACCGTTCGCCGTTCCTGAAGCGCGGGCTGTTGCCGCTGGGCAATTTCATCTCGGCACTGCCGCTGATCGGGATCGCGCCGATCATGGTGATGTGGTTCGGGTTCGACTGGCCGAGCAAGGCGGCGGTGGTCGTCATCATGACGTTCTTCCCGATGCTGGTGAACACGGTCGCCGGGTTGAACGCGGCGGGGCACATGGAGCGCGACCTGATGCGGACTTATGCGTCCGGGTATTGGTCCACACTGTTCAAGCTTCGGCTGCCGGCGGCGGCGCCGTTCATCTTCAACGCATTGAAGATCAACTCGACTCTGGCGCTGATCGGCGCAATCGTGGCTGAATTCTTCGGGACACCCATCGTCGGCATGGGCTTTCGCATCTCGTCCGAGATCGGCAAGCTCAATGTCGAGATGGTCTGGGCAGAGATCGCCGTGGCGGCGTTAGCGGGCTCTGTCTTCTACTGGGTGGTGGCGCTCATCGAACGGGCAGTCACCTTCTGGCATCCGTCCGTCCGTGGTGGTCGGGCGTAATCAGGGGAAAAGGGAAACGTCAAAAATGAACAAGCTTCTCGTAGGTCTGGTGGCGGGCGCGCTGGCGCTCGGCGCCACCGCGACCTGGGCCGCGGATCCGGTGACACTGCAGCTCAAGTGGGTGACGCAGGCGCAGTTCGCCGGCTATTTCGTCGCCAAGGACAAGGGCTTCTACACCGATGAAGGCATCGACATCACGATCAAGCCGGGTGGGCCGGATATCGCGCCCGAACAGGTGATCGCCGGGGGTGGCGCCGATGTGATCGTGGACTGGATGGGTGGGGCGCTGGCGGCCCGCGAGCAGGGCGTCAATCTCGTCAACATCGCCCAGCCGTTCAAGAAATCCGGCCTGTTGATGATCTGCCCGAAGGACGGCCCGGTGCAGACTGAAGCCGACTTCAAGGGTCACACGCTCGGCGTCTGGTTCTTCGGCAACGAATATCCGTTCTACGCCTGGATGAACAAGCTGGGCATCCCGACGGAAGGCGGCGCCGATGGCGTCAACGTGCTGAAGCAGTCGTTCGACGTGCAGCCGCTGGTGCAGAAGCAGGCCGACTGCATCTCGGTGATGACCTACAACGAACTGGGCCAGGCGATCGACGCCGGCTTCACCACCGACAAGCTGGTGATCTTCAACTATACCGATCTCGGCAACGATCTGCTGGAGGACGGCCTCTACGCGATGGAAGACAAGCTCGCCGACCCGGCTTTCGCCGACAAGATGGTGCGCTTCGTCCGCGCGTCGCAGAAGGGCTGGCAGTATGCGATCGAGCATCCCGACGAGGCGGCGCAGATCGTCATCGACAATGACGAATCCGGTGCCCAGACGCTCGAACATCAGAAGTACATGATGGGCGAAGTGGGCAAGCTGGTCGACGCGACCGACTTCAAGCTGAACGCGGCCGCTTATGAGCGCACCGAGAAGGCGCTGCTGGACCAGAAGATCATCAAGAACAAGCCGTCGGGGGCATTTACCACGGCGATCACCGACAAGCTCTGAGGCTATTTGGCTTCGGGCGAGAGAGGCGGGGGAGACCCCGCCTTTTTTGTTGGGACGCGGTGACGGTGTCCCTTCTCCCTCAGGCGAGAAGGTGGCGCGTCAGCGCCAAGCTGCGCTTGCCCTCTCCCCTGAGGGCGAGGGGAGTTGGGGGGAATTCGGTGGAGACAACTAGCCGGCGGCGCGCTGTTCGAGGGGGGCTTCGGGCATGGTGTCGAAGGCGTCGGTGAGGAGGCGCTGCAGGGCTTCGCGTGGCATGGGCCGGGAGATCAGGTAGCCCTGCGCCTCGGTGTAGCCGGCGGCGTGGACGCCCCTCAGCTGTTCGGGGGTTTCGATGCCCTCGGCGGTGGTCGACATGGCGAGGCGGGCTCCGATGTCGGCGACGGCGGCGACGATGGTTTTCGCACCCTCGGCGCTAGGGAGCGCATGGACGAAGGTACCGTCGATCTTGATCTTGTCGAACGGAAAGGCCAGCAGGTAGCCGAGGGCCGAATAGCCGGTGCCGAAATCGTCGAGCGCGATCCGCACGCCCAGCGCGCGGAGCTGGCGGAGGGTGTCGAGGTTCTGTTCGGAGTTGGTGAGGAACACCGATTCGGTGATCTCGATTTCGACCCGGTCGTGGGCGATGCCGGATGCGGCGAGGGCCTGCATGATGGTGGTGACGAGGCCGCCGCGCACCAGCTGCACGGACGAAACGTTGACGGCGATCCGGAGCCCGGCAGGCCAGCGGGCGGCCTCGGCGAGGGCCTCGCGGATGACCCAGTCGCCGATCGGGACGATCAGTCCGGTGTCCTCTGCGACCGGGATGAAATCGGCCGGCGACACGAGGCCGCGTTCGGGATGCTGCCAGCGCAACAGGGCCTCGAAGCCTGAAAATGCATGCATTCGGAGATCGAGAATTGGCTGAAAGTGCAACTCGAACTCGCCGAATTCCAGTGCCCGCCTGAGGTCGGCCTCCATGCGGCGCCGATCGGTGCTGGCGCGATTGAGCTCCGGCGCGAAACTGCGGATGTTGCCGCGCCCTTCGCGCTTGGCGGCATAGAGCGCGACGTCGGCGTGGTGGAGCAACTCGTCCGGTTCGTTCCCGTCGGCGCCGGCGACGGCGATGCCGATGCCCAGCGCGACGGTCACGACCTGGCCGTCCAGATCGTAGGGGGTGTCGGCCGCCTCGCAGATCCTCGCTGCCAGCTCGCGGGCGCTCTGGGCGGTGCCGGCGCGATGCAGCACGACGAACTCGTCGCCTCCCATGCGGGCCGCCGTATCGCCCGGCCCGAGGCAGCGGCCGAGCCGCGCGGCGAACTGGCGCAGCAGCGTATCGCCGGCGGCGTGGCCGAGGGTGTCGTTGATGGCCTTGAAGCCGTCGAGGTCGAGGCAGAGCACGGCGGCCGACCCGGCCTCGGCGAGTGCGGTGCCGAGGCGCCGGTAGAACAGGGTGCGGTTTGGCAGGCCGGTCAGCGCGTCATGGTAGGCGAGGTGCGTGAGCTCGGCCTGCATGTTGTGCAGCTCGGTCACGTCCTTGTGGGTCGAGATCCAGCCGCCGTCGGGCATGGGCTGGTGGGTCATCGAGATGACCTGGCCGGAGTTCAGCCGGTGAATATCGCCGAGGGTGCGCCCCTCGCGCACGGCGCTGAGCCGGTCGGCGACGTAGTAGTCGGCGGCGTCGCCGACATGGGTGTTGCCGGCGACGCGCGCCTCGAGGATCTTGCGGAAGCTGGTACCGCGTTTTCCGAGCTCGGGCGGGAGGCGGTAGATGTCGAGGAACTGGCGATTGCACAGCACCAGCCGGCCATGCCGGTCATAGAGCACAGTCCGTGGGCGAGGTTGTCGAGGATGGCGCGTATCCGCAGGTCCCGGGCGCGGAGCTTGCCGCGCGCCATGGCCAGCGACTTGCCGAGCCGCAGCAGCGCCGACGGGTCGCCCTCGACGGCGGCCGCCGGACCCTGTGGCGCAGTGCTGGATGTGGCTCCGGATCTCGGCAAGGCAGGGAGGCGTCCGCTGATGATCCCGTGACGGCCGGCAAGACTCGGGGCAGAAAAACCCGGTGCTTCGTTCCAACAGTCGCGGAAAACCTAGGAATTCGAGAGGTCTAGCCTAGTGCAGCGGAGTAAAGAGGAAGTTAGTTGAACACCGATGTTTTCAGGCCGGCTTGGGTGAATGCAGCATGCCCTTGTAAAGCCCGGGACTGGAGCCGGGGATTAGCAATGCGTCGAGCCGCTTCTGGTAGAATTCGACCGGGCCGGGATCGCCGATGACGGCGTAGGCGTAGCCAGCCTCGCGCATGCCGCGGAGCGTCGTGATCAGCAGGGCTTCGCCGATCCCCCGCCCGCGCGCGGTTTCGGCGACGCCGGTAGGGCCGAAGAAGCCCTTGGCGGTGGCGTCGTGACAGGCAAAGCCGAGGAGTTCGCCATCGCGGACGGCGAGCCAGCAGGTGACCGGCTGTTGGCTCATCGCCATCTTCACCTCGGAGACCCAGTCCTCACCGAAATGGTGCCGCACCCAGGCGGTGACGACGTGACGCTCGGGCGGCAGGGCCCGGCGCAGGGTGATGCCGGCGGCGATCACCCTTGCTTCGGCCGCCATTTCCGGCAGGTCGTACAGCCGGACCAAAAGATCGCCCATCTGCCCCATGATTCCTCGCTCACAATCCCTCGTAGCGACCGTAAAGGTTCGGCATCAGGCCGACCAGCGCCGTGAAGCGGGCGAAGTCGCGGTTGCGGCTCCAGCCGGTCTCGGCGACGGCCGAGAGGCGCGGGAAGACCAGCCGGTCGAACACGGCGCGATCGGTCATCGGCTCGGACCAGATGCAGGCCTGGACGCCGAGGAGATTGGCGCGCTCGGCGGCGCTCCAGCCGGCGGCGGGCTCGAAGGTGTAGGCCTTTTCGGGTGACGACCAGCCGGCCCAGGCGGCGCCGCACTCGTGCCAATCCTCGCTGTTGGCCATATCGAGGTAGTAGGCCTGGCCGGGCGCGACGACGACCTCGTAGCCTGCGGCGGCGAGCTGCTGGCTGCCTTCGGTAGTGCGCCAGCCGACGAGGTAGCAGTTGGCCTTGTCGATGCCGCCGCCATGCGAAGCTTCTTCCCAGGCGCCGGTGATCCTGCCATTTGCGGTGAGGAACGCCTGCAGGCGCTGCAGGAACTGCGCCTGGAGCGGCGCCGCGCCGGTGACGCCCAGCTTCTCGCGCAGCTTGTTGGCGGCCGGGGACGCGTGCCAGGCGTCCTCTGGCACCTCGTCGGCGCCGACATGGAAGTAGCGCGAGGGGAAGAGCTCGAGCATCTCGGTAAGGATGGTCTCGATGGCGCCGTAGGTGGCCTCGACCGCCGGGTTGAGGCAGTTGTTGGGGAAGCTCTGGATCGAATGATAGGGCGCGTTCTCGCCCGGATCGCGCAGCGCCGGGATGGCCTGCAGCATGGCGTAGCAGTGGCCGGGAACGTCGATTTCGGGCACCACGTCGACGCCGAACTCGGTGGCGAGGGCGACGATGTCGCGGATGTCGGCCTTGGAATAGTAGCCGCCGGTGCGCTCCGGGCCCGAGCCGAGCAGCGGCGGGACGGCCATGCCATAGCCGCGCCAGGCGCCCTTGCCGGTCAACTGCGGATAGGCGTCGATCTCGACGCGCCAGGCCTCGTCGTCGCTCAGGTGCCAGTGGAGGACGTTGAGCTTGTTCCAGGCGAGGATGGCGATGAAGCGCTCGACCTCGTCCTTGGCGTAGTAGCGGCGGGCAACATCGAGGTGGCAGCCGCGCCAGGCCATCTCGGGCGCATCCTCGATGCGGCCGGAGGTGGGGAAGCTGAACTGGCGAAGGTGCAGCCGGGCGCCGCGGAGGATCTGGCCCAGCGTGATGAGGCCGTAGAGCAGGCCGGTTTCGGTCTCGCCAGTGATGCGGGCGCGCTCGGCGGTGAAAGCGATGCTGTAGCCTTCCTTGCCGCCGGGGCCGGCGACGAGATCGACCGGGAAGCCGCCCTCGTGGGCGGGGCGGACCAGTCCTTCGCCGGGGAACAGGCGCTCGGTGAGTTTGGCGAAGGCGGCCGAGGCGGCCTTGCCGACGACCGAGGGGACGAGGGCGAGGCCCGACAGCGCGGTGCGGCGGCCGGAGACAGCGACATCGTTGGGCCAGGGGACGATCGAGACGGGGACCGGCGGGTGCTCCGGCACTGGGAAGATCGCCGTGCCCTTCCTGCGCCCGGTGTCGCTGCCTTCGAGCGCGGTCGGCACGGTGCGGAGCGAGCGCGTGGTGCTATCGGCGAGGATGAGGAAGCCGGTGGTAGCGCCGTCCGTCCAATGGCGGATGGGGTAGTCGAGCTTCAGGATATCGATGGTCCAGCGCGCGCCGGGGGCGAGCGTGAAGCCGCGCTGGGGCGCCAGTTCGCAGAAATTGGAGAGCTGGGCCACCACTTTGGCGCCGCTGATCTCGGCGTCGTCGCTGACCCGGGCGGGACCGGAGAAGCCGAGGCGGAAATCGCGCAGGGTCTCGCCCGTGTCGTTGGTGAGCATCAGGCGATAGCGCGCAGCAACGCCCTCTCCCGCCGGACGCCACTCGGATGCGAGCGTCAGGCCATCATACCAATCAGCGACCATTTCGATACCACTCCCCTGCCGGGAGAATTCCTAGTCGACTCGTCCGCGTGCCGCAACCGGGACCGTCTCCTTGACCTCGTCGCCGGAGACGAGCGTCACTTTGTCGAACAGGTTGGAGATGACGCAGGCGTGGTTGGGGATGATGCGCAGCCGCTCGCCGACGCGCGGCCAATCGGAGGCGGCCGGCATTTCGATGACGCCGTGCTCCTCGGAGAGGCCCTTGATGGTGAGGTCGGTGCCCATGACGAGGCCGTAGCCCTCCATGGTGAGGAGGTCGGAGGTGAGCGACTTCGAGCTGGCATCGATGACGATGCGGGTGGGGGTGGGGCGGCTGACGACGGTGACGAGGACGGTGAGGGCGCAATCGTCGAGGCTTGCGACCTGCTCCTTCACCTGGAAGCGATCATAGTAGATGTAGGTGCCGGGGCGGCGCTCGGTGACCGGGGCGGCGGCGGGGCTCCACATGTCGGGGCTGTTGCCGGATGACACCGTGGGGACGGCGATGCCGGCCTGCTGGAACAGCGCCACGGCTTCCTTGAGCCAGGCGTTGGATTTTTCGACGCCGTGGAGCGGCGGATAGGTCATGAGGCCGCCGAAGCGGAGGCCGGGGGAGAGCTGGATGTGCCGGGCGAGAGCCAGCGCCTGTGCGGGGGTCTGCACACCGCAGCGGCCGCCGCCGGAATCGCATTCGACCAGTACGGTGAGCGGCTTGCCGGTGGTGAAGGTCTCGGCGTAGCCGGCGACGGTGTCGGGGCTATCCGCCGTTACGGCGAGGGTGACACGGTCGTTGAGGGCCTTGAGCCGCGCGAGCTTCCTGGCGCCGAGGATGTTGTAGGGGAGGAAGATATCGGTGAGGCCGGCGTCGGCCATCACTTCGGCTTCGCCGAGCTTCTGCGCGGTGATGCCTATGGCGCCGAGCTCGACCTGGCGTTTGGCGAAGCGGGGCAGCTTGTGGGTCTTGATGTGGGGGCGGAGGGCATAACCCTCCTTGTCGGCATGGGCCTGGGCGCGGGCGAGATTGGCTTCGACGCGGTCGATGTCGATGAGGACGGCGGGGGTGTCGAGGTCGGCGATGTTCGGCATGGGGCGGGTTCCGATGGGGGCGCGTCACTTCGCGCGGAGATGGGGCGGAATGCAAGGTGGGTACGCTGGAAGTTGGAGCGTCTGGCCACCCCCACCCTTGATCCCTCCCCACAAGGGGGAGGGAGACGACTGGACTGGCGGTTGTCCGCTAGTAGCGGGCGTGGCTGGCGCGGAGGATGAAGCCGATGATTTCGGCGACGGCTTCGTAGAGCTCGATGGGGATCTGCTCGTCGAGCTCGACGCCGGCGAGGGCTTCGGCGAGGGGGGCGTTGGCGTCGATGACGACGCCGTTTTCCTCCGCCACCTCGACGATGCGGCGGGCGAGTTCGCCGCGGCCCTTGGCGATGACGCGGGGGGCGTCACGGGTGCCGCGTTCGTATTCGAGGGCGACGGCGAGGTTGACGGGCGGTTTTGCGGTGTCGCTCATCGGGCGCTGTCCAGCAATTGGCCGGGGCGGCGGGCGGGTGGTGGCGGGACGCCGCGGCGGACGCGGATGCCGCCGACATCGAGGCCGTGGCGCGCGAGGGCCGGGGCGAGTTCGGGGAGCATGGCCTCGAGCGCATCGGCGGTTGCGGGCTCGGCGGCCCAGAGGGCGATGTTGGCGGCGCGTCCGAGCAGGGAGATTTCGGCGCCGACTTCGCCGGTGGCAGTGAAATTGAGGGCGAAGCGCATGCGCCAGCCACGCTCGCGCGGGGCTGATTTGTGCTTACTGTCGCGTTCGACGAGGAGCTGCAGGATGCCGGTTTCGGCGCCGAGTTGCATCGGCACTTCGACGCGGAACTCGGCGGCGGGAGCCGGGGTGTTCGCGCGGAGGGTGTCGGCGGGGCTGGAGGCGAGCTGGAGCAGCTTCAGGCGCGACAGCGCGGCGTCGGTGTGGCCGAGGAGTTGGCGGGCGGTTTCGACGGGCTCGTCGCTGCCGGGAGCGGCGGGCTGCGGCGAGGGGGCGCGGGCGGGTTCACCTTTGAGCGGCGGGGGCGGGCGGCGGGTGACCGGGGGGACGGCTTGGACCTCGCCGCCGAGGAAGCCGCTCAGGGCGGAGCGCAGGTGCAGCAGCGCGGATCTGGCATCGGCGGGTGGACGGGCGCCGGGCTCGGCGATGACGCCGGCGCGGAGCACCGCGTCGCGGATGGACCTGCCGTCGGGCGGGGCGCGGTTGAGGTCGAGGCGGCCGGCGAGGAAGCGGACGATGGCCTCGAGCACGGGGCGCGGCAGGGCGACCGCGGGGCCGAGGTTGGTCAGGCGGGCGAGGAGCGGCGCAAGGCTGTCCTGCCGGGCGGCGGCTTGTACTGGGTCGGC
>NZ_JAQGJL010000239.1 GCF_028290645.1 Devosia sp.
CCCTGCCTAACAAAAGGGGCGGACCACCGGCCCGCCCCTCGAACTCATGCGTCGCCGCTCAATACCGCTGCGGGCCCGCCGGCTTGTTCCCCATGATCTCCTCGATCCTGGCCAACACCTCCGGCGTCAGCTTCACCTTCGATTCCAGCGCCTTGAGGTTGTCCTTGAGCTGGCTGAGCTTGGACGCCCCGAGGATCACCGTCGAGACATGCGGGTTGGCGTTGCACCAGAGCAGCGCCAGGTGATGGATCGGCATCCCGAGCTCGTCGGCAAGCCTCGCCAGCTTCTTCACCTTCTCCAGCTGGGCCTTGCCCGCCTCGCTCTCGAGCCGCGCCTTCAGCCACTCGTAGCCGGGAAGGTTCATCCGGCTGTCCGCCGGCACGCCGTCATTGTATTTGCCGGTCAGGATCCCCGAGGCGAGCGGCGACCAGATGGTGGTTCCGAGCCCGAACAGGTCGTAGAGCGGCAGGAACTCCGACTCCACCTTCTCGCGCCGGAACAGGTTGTATTCCGGCTGCTCCATCGTCGGCGGCGTCAGTCCATACTCGCGCGCCGCCGAATAGGCTTCGGTCAGCTGCTGCGCCGTCCATTCCGATGTGCCCCAGTATAGGACCTTCCCCTGCACGATCAGGTTGTGCATCGCCCGCACCGTCTCCTCGATCGGCGTATCGAGGTCCGGCCGGTGGCAGAAATAGAGGTCGAGATAGTCGACCTGCAGCCGCTTCAGCGCCGCATGCGCCGCGTCGGTCACGTGCTTGGCGGAAAGCCCGCGCTGCGTCGGCTTCTGGCCGCCCCAGAACACCTTCGAGCTCACCGCATAGCTGTCGCGCGTCCAGTTGAGCGACTTCAGCGCCTCGCCCATGACGATCTCGGCATTGCCCTGCTCGTAGCCCTCGGCGTTGTCGAAGAAATTGATGCCGTTGTCGTAGGCGTAACCCATGATCGAAGCGGCGGCGTCCTCGCCGATCTGCTTGCCGAAGGTCACCCAGGCGCCAAAGGAGAATTCGCTGACCTTGAGGCCAGACTTGCCGAGACGGCGATATTCCATGATGTAGATATCCGTGTTGGGGTGGTCGAAGGCTGATAGCTATTGCCGGTTAACGATGCGTACAACGCGACCGGGGCGCTTCCCGACAATCCGCAACCAGTCGCGGCAGGCCTGACTAAACCATTGGCGCCCTTCACGGGATTCGCCTTTCCTCCGGCTTGCTTCGCGCGCCCTTAGCCTCCAAGCTTCACCCGCAGCGCGGAGGCAGCTCATGCGGTTCATCATCTACGGCGTCGGCGCCATCGGCGGCACCTTCGCGGCCGCCCTTACCCGGGCCGGCTACGACGTCATCGGCATCGCCCGCGGCAGGATGCTCGACGCGCTCAAGCGCGACGGCCTCCTCTTCCGCACGCCGCAAGCCGCCGATCGCATCAGGTTTCCCGTCGTCGCGTCTCCCGCCGAGATCGCGTTTCAGCCCGACGACGTCATCTTCCTCACCATGAAATCGCAGGATACCGCCGCGGCGGTGCTGGCGCTGCGCGATGCCGGCGTCCGCGACCAGCCCGTGGTCTCCGCCCAGAACGGCATCAACAACGAGCGGCTGGCGCTACGCCTCTTCCCCAACACCTACGCGATGACCGTGCTGCTCCCGGCCGACTACATCGTTCCCGGCGAAGTCGCCTGCTATGGCACGCCCAGGCACGGCATCTGCGATCTCGGCCGCTACCCCCACGGCCTCGACGACAACGTCGCCGCCATCGCCGCTGCCCTCGACAACGCCAATTTCGCCGCCTTCCCGATGGAGCAGATCCTCCGCTCCAAGCACGGCAAGCTGCTGGAAAACCTCGGCAACGTCATCGAAGCGGCGCTCGGCCCTGGCGTCCGGGCCCCCGATGTCTCGGCCGCCGTACGGGCGGAAGCCGAGGCCGCCTACCGCGCCGCGGGCATCACCGAGTGGATGGATATCGGCAGCAACGAGCCACGCCGCGCCGGGGTGCTCGAAATCGTCAAGATCGAAGGCATCGCCCGCACCGGCGGCTCCTCGACCCAGAGCCTCAAGCGCCGCGCCGGCAGCATCGAGACCGACTATCTCAACGGCGAGATCGTCCTCCTCGGCCGCCTCCACGGCGTCCCCACGCCCCTCAACGCCGCCCTCTGCGCGCTCGCCCAGGAGATGATCGGCACCGGCGTGCAGCCGGGCAGTGTTACGCCGGCGGCGCTGCGGGAACGGCTGGGCTTGGCCGGATAGAGGAGCGGGCGACCTTCCCGCCCGTGGCTGTGGACCCCCACCCCTGTCCCCGCCCCCCAAACATGGGGAGGGAGACGACATCAGCTTGCTCGGTGCGCAGGTCGCCGAGTAGTTTCGGAGGGTCTCCCTCCCCATTCTTAGGGGGAGGGGACAGGGGTGGGGGTCCACAACCACCAGCGCTCCGGTCGTCACCAGCACCCAGCCCAACCCCCGCCCTTGCGCCCACCCGGCATCAGCGCTATATGAGCGCCAACAACATCTCTGGCTTAAAGCGAGAGTGGGGTGCCGAACCGGCCCCCGCTCTTTTTGTTATCCAAAGGCACATGAGCTTCGATCTTACAGAAAAGCGCTACATCAAGGAAACCGGCCTCGAGCAGCGGATCGCCCGCATCGTCGAGCCGGTCGCCAACGATCTCGGCTACAGCCTCGTCAGGATCAAGATCCTGCAGGAGAACGGCCTGACGCTGCAGATCATGGCCGAGGACGGCAATGGCCGCTTCGCCATCACCGATTGCGAGCGGCTGAGCAAGGACGTGTCGCCGGTGCTCGATGTCGAGGATCCGATCGACCGCGAATATCACCTCGAGGTCTCGTCCCCCGGCATCGACCGCCCGCTGGTCCGGGCCCGCGATTTCGCCACCTATGTCGGCCATGAGGCCAAGATCGAGCTGTCCGACCTGCTCGACGGCCGCAAGCGCTTCCGCGGGCTCATCAAGTCCGTCGACGCCGATACCGTGACCATCACGCTCCCGGATGTCCCCAAGGGCACCGACCCCGACCACAAGCTGCCGCTGCACCTGTTGGCGGAAGCCAAGCTGGTGATGACCGATGCGCTGATGAACATGGCGCGGGTCGACCAGGAAGAATTTCCGATCGACGACGATGACGAGATCGAGACCGTCGAGATTGCCGACTCCCAACCCGAAGAAGAATCCACCTCCGAGGAGACCAACTAAATGGCCGTTAGCGCAAACCGCCTGGAGCTGCTCCAGATCGCTGATGCCGTCGCCCGCGAGAAGTCGATCGATCGCATGATCGTCATCGAGTCCATGCAGGACGCGATCGAGAAGGCGGCCAAGACCCGCTACGGCGCCGAGACCAATGTGCGCGCCGAGATCAATCCCAAGACCGGCGAGCTGCGCCTGTGGCGGCTGCTCGAAGTGGTCGAGACGGTCGAGGAGACCGGCCGCCAGATCGAGCTCAAATACGCCAGGCAGAAGAACGACGCGGCCAAGCTCGGCGACTTCCTCACCGAGCCGCTGCCGCCGATCGAGTTCGGCCGCATCGCCGCGCAGTCGGCAAAGCAAGTGATCGTCCAGAAGGTGCGCGATGCCGAGCGCGACCGCATGTACGAGGAGTACATCAACCGCGTCGGCGAGATCGTCAACGGCACGGTCAAGCGCGTCGAATACGGCAACGTCATCGTCGACCTCGGCCGTGGCGAAGCCATCATCCGCCGCGACGAGCTGATCCCGCGCGAGCTCTATCGCTACGGCGACCGCGTCCGCGCCTATATCTACGACGTCCGCCGCGAGCAGCGCGGGCCGCAGATTTTCCTTTCCCGCACGCATCCGCAGTTCATGGCCAAGCTGTTCATGCAGGAAGTGCCGGAGATCTACGACGGCATCATCACCATCCGCTCGATCGCCCGCGATCCGGGCAGCCGCGCCAAGATCGCCGTCACCTCGTCCGACAGCTCGATCGATCCGGTCGGCGCCTGCGTCGGCATGCGCGGCAGCCGCGTGCAGGCGGTGGTCGCTGAGCTTCAGGGCGAAAAGATCGACATCATCCCGTGGACCGAATCGATCGCCGATCTCGTCGTCTCGGCCCTGCAGCCGGCTGATGTGGCCAAGGTCGTCCTCGACGAACAGGCCGAGCGCATTGAAGTCGTGGTGCCCGACGAGCAGCTCTCGCTCGCCATCGGCCGCCGTGGCCAGAACGTGCGCCTCGCTTCGCAGCTGATCGGCTGGGATATCGACATCCTCACCGAGCAGGAAGAGTCCGAGCGCCGCCAGAAGGAATTCACCGAGCGCTCTGCTTTGTTCATGCAGGCCCTTGATGTCGACGAGATGGTTGCCCAACTATTGGCTTCCGAAGGCTTCTCCTCGGTCGAGGAACTCGCCTATATCGATGCGTCCGAAATCGCCTCGATCCAGGGCTTCGACGAAGAGACTGCTGCCGAAATCCAGCAGCGTGCCACGGACTACCTTGCGGCCATCGAGAAGGCCAATGACGACGAGCGCATCAAGCTCGGCGTCGAGGACGAGCTCTATGAGATCCCGGGCCTGACTGCGGCGATGCTCGTCGCGCTGGGCAAGGAAGAGATCAAGACCGTCGACGATTTCGCCGGCTGCGCCGCCGACGACCTCGTTGGCTGGACCGAGCGCAAGGACGGCGAGACCAAGCGGTTCGACGGCACCTTCAAGGATTTCCCGGTTTCCCGCGAGGAAGCGGAGGAAATGATCCTGCAGGCCCGTCTCAAGGCCGGCTGGATCACCGAAGCCGATCTGGCGGTCGCCGACGAGGCGCCGCTCGAGGAAGGGGCGCCCGCGTAATCGGGCGGACTGGAAACCGGTGCCGCGTCGCGAAGAAACCGAGAGGCTGTGTGCGCTGACCCGTGAGGTGAAGCCCATCGCCGACCTCATCCGCTTTGCCGTCTCTCCCGACGACGAGGTGGTGCCCGATACCGACGGCAGGGCCGACGGTCGCGGCGTCTGGGTCACCCTGGGCCAGAAGTCGGTGGCCGAGGCGCAAAAGAAGAAGGCCTTCGCCAAAAGCCTCAAGGCCGAGGTGAGGGTGCCCGACGATCTTGCCGGTCTCACCCGGCGCCGGCTCGAGGAGCGCTTCTTGAGCGCCCTCAGCCTGGCCCGCAAGGCCGGGCAGCTGGTGGCCGGCTCGACCAAGGTCAAGGCGGCGATCGAAGCGGGCGAGGTGCAGGCGCTCCTCACCGCCACCGATGCGGCCGAGGACGGCAGGAACAAGCTCGTGGGTTCGCTCAAGGGCTACACGATGGCGGCGGAAGAGGCGGGTTTTACAACCGTCTTAACTCCGCATTTCGAATTGCTCGATTCGGGCCAAATGGGTTTGGCACTCGGGATCGAAAATGTGATACATGCTGCGCTCATCAAGGGGGGCGCGGCCCAGGCGGCGGTGCAACGGGCTGAAAGGCTGGCCCGTTACATCGCCAACTAGACGGGTTATTTGAGCGGCGCAGCAGCGCTACGCCGCCCCCTGAGCCCTACAATCGGACTTGTTCAGGGAGCGCGGAGCCGCGCTTTCTCGGGCAGGTTTCGTGAAGGAAGACGCGAGATACATGGCTGATAACGACGACAAGCGCGAAGATTCTGGTGCCGGCGGCAAGAAGACGCTGTCCTTGAAGGGTGGGCCCAGCATGGGGGCACGCCCCAATGTGGCACGCTCGTCGCGGAACACCGTGGTCGTCGAGAAGCGCACGCGCTTCGTGCCGCCCGGCACCCCGGGCGCGCACGCTCCGCATACGCCGCACCAGCCGCCGCATACGCCGCGGCCGCCCCAGAGCGGTGCTCCCAACCAGGGCAGCGGCCGTCCCGGCTCGTCCGGCGCGCCATCGGGCAACCGCCCCTACACCAACAACCAGTCGCGTCCGCCGCTGCGCTCGCAGGGTCCGCGCCCCAGTGCCGGGCTCAGCGCCACCGAGGCCGATGCCCGGGCTCGCGCTCTGCGTGAAGCCGCCGGCCGCCAGGCCGAGGACGAAGCCCGCGCCCGCGCCGAGGAAGCTCGCCGCAACGAAGAGGATGCGCGTCGCCGTGCCCTTCGCGAGGAAGCGCAGCGTGCAGAGGAGGCCAAGCAACTCGCCGCCGAGGGCGAGCGTGCCCTCGAGGCCGTGGCCGAAATCTCCACCGTCTCGCGTGAGCCCCGGGTTTCGCCGGCCCGCCGCGCCGCCGCCACGCCCGGCGCCCGTACGGTCACCCCGGTCGCCGAGCTGCCGCCGGCCCCGCCGTCGGAAGCCGATGGCCGGAAGACCCGCACCATCACCGCGGCCCGTCCCTCGGGCCTCGTCAATGCCGCCGAGCTCGAAAGCGCTCGCCGCGGCGCCGCGGCGCGTGTCACCACTCCGGAGCGGCCGACCCGCCGCGCCGGCGAGGAGGCCTTCGCCCGGGCCCGCCTGACCGTCACCAATGCCGGCTCCGAGTCCGATCGCGACAAGGGCCCGTCGCTGGCCGCCATGCGCCGCCGGCGCGACAAGAAGATGGGCCGCAACCAGCAGGTGGCGCCCAAGCTCAGCCGTGAAGTGACCATTCCCGAGGCGATCACCGTCCAGGAACTGGCCAACCGCATGGCCGAACGCGCCGTCGATATCATCAAGATCCTGATGGCCCAGGGCCAGATGGTGAAGATCACCGACGTCATCGACAGCGATACCGCCGAACTGATCGCCACCGAGCTTGGCCACACCGTCAAGCGCGTCTCGGACGCTGACGTGGAAGAGGGGCTCTATGACATCCCGGCCGACGACAAGGCCGAGGACCTGACCACCCGCGCGCCGGTCGTGACCATCATGGGCCACGTCGACCACGGCAAGACCTCCCTGCTCGACGCCATCCGCGAGACCAACGTGGTCTCGGGCGAAGCCGGCGGCATCACCCAGCATATCGGCGCCTACCAGGTCGAAAAGAACGGCCAGAAGATCACCTTCCTTGACACCCCGGGCCACGAGGCGTTCACCGCCATGCGCGCCCGCGGCGCCCAGGCGACCGATATCGCGGTGCTGGTGGTGGCGGCCGACGACGGCGTCATGCCGCAGACGATCGAATCCATCAAGCACGCGAAAGCGGCCGGGGTTCCGATCATCGTCGCCATCAACAAGATGGATAAGCCCAGCGCCAACCCGACCCGCGTCCGCACCGAGCTGCTCCAGCACGAAGTGTTCGTAGAATCGATGGGCGGCGACGTGCTCGACGTGGAAGTCTCGGCGGTCACCAAGGCCGGCCTCGACAAGCTGCTCGAGACGATCCTGCTGCAGGCCGAAGTGCTCGAGCTGAAGGTCGCCCGCGACGGGCGCGCCGAAGGCCTCGTCATCGAAGCCAAGCTCGATCGCGGCCGCGGTGCGGTGGCGACCGTGCTGGTGCAACGCGGCACTCTTGCCATCGGCGACATCCTCGTGGCCGGCACCGAGTTCGCCCGCGTTCGTGCGCTGATCAACGACCAGGGCGAGCAGGTGAAGGAGGCCGGCCCCTCCACTCCTGTGGAAGTGCTGGGCTTTACCGGCGTCCCCTCGGCCGGCGACCGCTTCTCGGTCGTCGAGACCGAAGCGAGAGCCCGCGAAGTCACCGAATACCGCCAGCGCCTGATCCGCGAGAAGACGGCGGGCGGCGGCGCCACCAGCCTCGAGCAGATGATGAATCAGCTCAAGGCCTCGGGCATCGCTAAGTTCCCGCTGATCATCAAGGGTGACGTGCAGGGCTCGGTCGAAGCGATCAACGCCTCGCTCAACAAGCTCTCGACCGAGGAAGTCTCGGCCCAGATCCTGATGAGCGGCGTCGGCGCCATCACCGAATCCGACGTGACGCTGGCCTCGGCTTCGAACGCCATCATCATCGGCTTCAACGTCCGCGCCAACAAGCAGGCCTCCGAACTCGCCACCCGCGAGGGCATCGAGATCCGCTACTACAACATCATCTACGACCTCGTGGATGACGTGAAGGCAGCGATGTCGGGGCTCCTCAAGCCGGAGCGCCGCGAGACCTTCATCGGCTACGCCACGATCAAGGAAGTCTTCCAGATCACCAAGGTCGGCAAGGTCGCCGGCTGCCAGGTCACCGAGGGCATCGTCGAACGCGGCGCCGGCGTGCGCCTGTTGCGCGACAACGTCGTGATCCACGAAGGCAAGCTGAAGACCCTCAAGCGCTTCAAGGACGAAGTAAAGGAAGTCGCCGTCGGCCAGGAATGCGGCATGGCCTTCGAAAACTACGAAGACATCCGCGCCGGCGACGTCATCGAATGCTTCCGGGTGGAGCAGGTGGTTCGGACGCTGTAGTTCTCAGCTTTACAGGCAGATCTAAGATCGGGCACAGATGCATGTCTGTGCCCGATTGCTTTGGTGCCTAGTTGCAGAAATTTTCAGTCCAGTTTTTGCCGGATCACAGTGAGGTCGCACTAGCGACGCGCTACATGGTGCGCGCCTACCTCAAGCCACTGGATCACTTGGTTAAGTGGGCATTTGTCCCTTACTACGCTGCAGCGTGTGTGATCGCTGCGCTCGCTTCTGGCTACATCGGAAGCTTGCTACCAGGCAGCCATATGGTTGCGATCGTCATCCTTATGTTGGCGGCATACTACTTGTGGGCGGCAGTCATAAGGAAATGGTGCCTGGGATATTTTGTTCACCGTGCCAACAGGCTGGCGCCGCCTCTGTCAACTACAGTAGTGGCTGACGAGAAGGGCATCGCGTTCGCCGACGAGGTCTCGTCAGTTTGGATGGACTGGAAGGCCGTCAGGGAGGCGAAGGTCGTACCGGAAGGTGTTGTCCTGACTTACGGAATGCGGGGTGCGCTAATACCGGCGCGAGCATTTCGCGATGATGAGCAGCGGCGCACATTTGTCGAGTTGGTGAATGCGAGTGCCAAGGCGACGGCTCCCTGACCCTCAGCGCAGGTTGAGAACTCGCCCGCTCTCCCCTAAATAAGCCCCATGCGTGGTGTCGGCGGCAGAGGTGGTGGTGGACGGGGGCTCAATGGCCCCGATATCCCCGATGCCCTCCCCTTCGACAAGGGCGAGCGCCTCAAAACCTTCCGGCATCTGGGGCGCCTGTTCGCCCAGATGTGGCGCACCAGCCCGTGGCTGATGTCGCTGTCGATCGCGCTCCGCCTCGTCGTCGCCGTCCAGCCGCCGCTGGTGCTGCTGCTCACCAAGCTGATCATCGACGAGGTGGTCAAGCAGACCGGCCTGGGCGTCCCCGGTCCCGAGCTTGCCGACTGGCTCGACAGCGGCCGGCTCACGACGCTCTTCTGGTTGCTCGGCATCGAGTTCGTGC
>NZ_JAQGJL010000249.1 GCF_028290645.1 Devosia sp.
GCGCTTGTCCTCGGCCATGAAGGCCAGCATCGCCTTGCCGGCGCCGCCGCAATTGAGCGGTCCGCGCGAGCCGATCCGCATGTCGAGCTGCATGCCCTCGTTGCCGCGCACCTTGTCGATGCACACCCCATACCCGCCGCTCAACGCGTTGATATTGACCGTCTCCTTCGTCGCCTCGGCGATCCTTTCGGCGAACGGCCGGCAGAGCCGCGGCAGGTCGATGCGCTCGAGCTGCAGGCCGGTGATCTCGAGCAGGCGGAACGACAGCTCCCACTCGCCCGAGGGGGTGCGATCGACCACCCCCTCCTCGGCGAGGTCGAGCAGCATCCGGTGCACCGAGCCGAGCGGCAGCTGCAATTGCTGCGACACGGCGCGGACCCCCAGCGGACCCTTCCTTGCGAGAAGATCCATGGCCTGGATTGACCGGGTGATGCTCGACATGGGCCCTCGTTGTCCCTGTTTACCAGTGGGTCTTCTTGGTCGTCGCGTTGGGTTCGATCAGATTGTCGTCGATATAGTCCCACTCGATTTCGTAGCCCATGCCCGGGCCCTTGGGCAGGTGCACGTAGCCCTCGGCATCGATCTTATCGACAGTGTTCTTGAGGTACGGGTGCGGCGCGTCATAGTCGACGCCGGGCGCCAGCAGGCCCTTCTCGTAGTACTCCGAGGTGTCTTCCGAGGTGGCGCCGATGACCTGCAGGTTGCCCCAGCCGGCCATGTGCATCTCGCAGCGCAGCCCATAGGCCTCGGCGACGATGGCGGTCTTCCGCGCCCCGGTGATACCGCCGCGAACCACGTCGATGCGGCTCATGTCGCCCGCACCACGCAGGATCCACTCGGCGCGGGAGAACACGCCGCCGGCGACGATCTCGGGCGAGAGGATCGGGATCGACAGCTCACGCGACAGCCGCACATAGCTCTCGACGCGGTATTCCGGCATCGGGTGCTCGTACCAGTAGAAGTTCAGCTTTTCGAGCTCGCGCCCGACCTGGATCGCCTCCTCCATGGTCATGTAGGTGCCCCAGGGATCGAACATCAGCACGTAGTCGGGGCCAACCGCCTCGCGCACCAGGTGGCAGGTCTCGATATCGGCCTTGATGTTGGACGGGCGGCCCGGCGTCGGCGTGCCGGTCTCGGGGTTCCAGAAATAGTGCGGATGGATCTTGTAGGCCTGGTAGCCCTCGGTCTTGCAAGCGAGCGCATGGTCGGCATAGACCTGCGGCTTGCCGATATTTGGGTAGGTCGAGGCGTAGGCCTTGACCTTCTCACGGCCCGCGCCGCCCATGAGCTTGTAGACCGGCAGGTTGGCGTAGCGCCCGGCGAGATCCCAGAGCGCATTGTCGATTACGCTCGCGACGTTCTCCTGGATGTTGGCGACCCACATCCACTTCCAGATCATCTCGCGATCCATCGGGTCCTGTCCCACCAGCAGGTCCTTGATCCGCCAAAGGATCTGCTGCTGGTCGACGACGTTCAGCCCCTCGTTGTCGCCATGCGAGCCGCCGCCCAGATAGTGCCCGACCACGCCCTCGTCGGTGTGGATGGTGAGCACGGTCTGCATCATCTGCGTGTTGGGCATCGGCAGCGCATGGCCGACATCCCAGCGGTCGGCATAGGTGCGGAACGACTTGATGGTGATGTCCGAGATCTTCACGGCGGGATTCCTTGGGTCCGGGGATGACTGTTATTCGTAGGCGTCGCCGCCGCGCAGGCGGTCGAGCAGCACCGCCGCGAGCAGCAGCAGGCCGACAATGATGTTCACGTAGTAGGGACTGATGGCCTTTAGATCGAGGATGTTCGAGACCCCTGCCACGGCAAGAAGGCCCAGCGCACCGCCGACCGGATTGCCGACACCGCCGCGCAGGATCGAGTAGCCGCCGATCATCAGCGCCGCATAGACCTGGAACTCGAGGCCGACGCCGGTAGCGCGCGCGGCGCTGCCGAGCTGGCCGGCAAACACGATCCCGCCGAGCCCGGCTCCGAAGGCCGAGAGCAGCAGTGCCGCAACGCGCACCTTCTTCACCGAAATGCCGGCGCGGGCGGCCGCGCGATCATCGCCGCCCACGGCCTGCACATGCCGGCCCATCCGCGTCTTGGTGACGATCACCGCTGCGATAGCGGTCAGGAGGATGGCGAGAAGGAAGAACAGCGGCAGCCCGAAGATGGTCATGCTCACGAGGTTGAACATGTCGATATTGAACGCAAAGATCGCGCCCTGCGAGCCGAGCAGCACCCAGGCGATGCCGCGCAGTGCCACCAGCATGCCGAGCGTCGCGGCGATCGGTTCGGCGCCGAAGCCGACGATCGCGATGGCGTTGATGCCGCCGAAGCACAGGCATGCCACCAGCGTCACCGCCGCGGCGCTCGCCGGATCCCAGCCGAGCGAGATCAGCAGCGCGAACAGCGCCGAGGAGAAGCCGACCATCGAGCCGATCGACAGATCGACCACGCCCGACAAGAGCGCCGGGCCCGAAAAGGCGCCGACGATCAGCGGCACGATCAGGAAGGTGCCCATGATCGAGATGTTGCCGAACGACAGGAATTTCGGCCCCACCCAGAACCAGCCCACCGCGACGACGGCAATGAAGGTGAAGGTGATCGAGGCGACCGAGCCGGTCAGCACGTCGCGCCAGGGATTGTGCGGCGCGGGCGGCAGCGCGGTGGTGTCGGCGGCGACGGTGGTCATGGTGTTCCCTTCCGCGCGCGGTAGCCGTCGATGGCGACCGCGATGATCAGGATCAGGCCCTGGAAGATCGACTGCGTGTCCGAGCTCAGCCCGAAGAACACCAGCGAGGTGGGAATGGTCGAGAGGAACCCGACGCTCAGCAGCAGCATCCAGAAATTGCCGCGCCCGCCGGCGAGCGAGATGCCCGCGAGGATCACCCCGGCGATGATGTTGAGCTGCATGGCGTTGCCGGAGCCCGGATTGAACGGCCCGGCGGTCGCCGCGAACAGCACCGCGGCAAAGCCGACAAAGCCGCCGGCCGCCATGAAGATGGCAAAGCGCGTCGCCTTGAGCGAAATGCCGCGCGCCTTGGCGGCGGCACGATTGCCGCCAACGGCCGTGGCGCGGCGGCCGTACTTGGTGCGCGGCAAGAGGAAGCCGACGACCAGCACCAGCCCCAGCATCGGCCAGAAGATCGCCGGCAGGCCGAGGAAGCTGGCGCGGCCGAAATGATAGATGTCGCTGTTCAGCGGCACTTCGGCGAGCTGGAACACCAGGAACAGCACGGCGAGGCCGATGAAATTGGTCGCCAGCGTCACGATCACCGGATTGAGCTTGGCGAAAACGATGATCGCGGCGTTGAACGCCCCCCATACCATGCCGGTGAGAATGGCGCCGATGATCACCACGATCAGCGGCATGCCCGCTTCGGAGAGCCGGACGGCGACGAGGCTGGCGGTGATCATGCCGGCCGGTTGGCTCAGGTCGATGAAGCCGCCGGAGATGGCAACGAGGCCCTGGCCGATGGCCAGGACGCCGACGATCGACATGGTGAAAGCGACGGCCAGCACCGTCTGCTGCGAGAAGAAGTCCTGGCGATAGAGCCCGGTGGCCACGATCAGCAGCAGCCACACGGCAAGGAGCATCAGGCCGGTGCCCCAGCCACCGAAACGGACCTTGAGCGGCACGGCCGGCGGGGCCGTCTCGATCGCTTGGTTGAGGGACATCGGCTTCTCGTTCCGAGTGGTTCAGACGGTGGTCCCTTCTCCCCTCAGGGGAGAAGGTGGCGCGAAGCGCCGGATGAGGGGTGAAGCGGTGCAACAAGCGCTCGCTGAGAGCCTGCACCCCTCACCCACCTTTCCCCTGATGGGGAGAGAGGGCGCACCACCGAAATGGTGCGCCCGGCCCGGCAGCAGCTCAGCCCTTGTTCGGGCAGAACAGGTCGTACTCGGCGGTGCCGGCGGGCGCCGCGAGCAGCTGCTTCACGCGCTCGTTCATGTCCGGCACGGCCTTGGCCTGCTCGGCGGTAACCGGGCACGGCTGGACCTTGGACGCCGGGTCGCCGGCATCGGCCTTGAGCGGCGGCACGTTGCCGGCGGCGATCGGTCCGATCACGTCCTTGATGGCATACACGGCGTAGCCCTCGAGGAAGTAGAACACCGAACCGGCGAGATGCGGGTTGACGTTGTCGCCGGTGATGAAAGCGCCGTCCTGGCCCCAGCCGATGACGCCATCGGCGCGACCGAGTTGTTCGGCGGCGTTGATCAGCGCCAGCACGCCGCCGTCATTGAGGCCGACGACGGCGATGTTCTTGGCCTCGGGATGGGCGGCCAGCAGGTCGCGGGCGGCGGGCAGGCCGACGGCGGCGTCGCCCTGGCTCTCGAAGCTCACATATTTCGCATCGGGAATGTCCGGGCAGATATTCTTCAGGCCGGTGCGCATGCCGCCCGTACGCCACTCGTTGACGATGCCGGCGCCGGCGCCTTCAGCCGAGACCACCAGGTCCGGATTGCAGGCCCATTTCTCCTTGATGATCTTGCCCAGGCCCTCGCCACCGGCGATGCCTGCCGCGAGGTTGTCGATGCCGACGAAATACATGCCGGGGTCGGCGATGTCGTAGGTGACGATGGGGATATTGGCCTGCTTCATCACCGCCGAGATGGCCGGGTTCGAGGCCGCCTGGCCGTTGAACTGGATGACCGCGTCGACGCCTTCCTGGACGAAGATCTGCGCGTTCTTCAGCGCCGTCGCCGGGTCGTTGTTGTTGGAAAGCTCGACATAGTCCCAGCCGTTCTTTTCGGCCAGCGCCCGGGCGACGTCGCCCTGGGCCTTCATCCATTCGCAGCAGGTGTTGCCACCCACCGCCATGCCCAGCTTGAACTTGTCCTGGGCCTGCGCGACACCGGCAAGGCCGATGAGCGCGGGAACCGAAAGCGCCGTGACGGCGAGTACTCGTAGTAAGTTACGCAAGATAGGGTCTCCTCCCTTGAGTGCGGTAACGCTTGGTGGAACGGCCTCGGGCTCCTGCCTCAGGCCGCAACCTGGGCGGCGCGCGCCTCGGCGGAATCGCCGGGGATGGCGCCGGTAATCAGTCCGACGATCTCGTTGACCTCGGTCTCCTTGACCGTACGGGTGGCGATCGAGCGGCCGAGCCGCATCACCGTGATGCGGTCGGCGACGCTCATCAGCTGCTGCATGTTGTGGCTGACGATGATCACCGAGACATCATGCTTCCTCAGGTCACGGATGACCTCGAGCACCTGGCCGGTCTCGCGCACGCCGAGCGCCGCGGTCGGCTCGTCGAGGATGACGATGCGGCGCCCCCAGAGCAGCGCGCGGGCGATGGCGAGGCACTGGCGCTGGCCGCCCGACATGCCCTTCACCGGCACGTTGATCGAGGGCACCTTGACCTGCAGCGAGTTCAGCACCTCGCGGGCCCGCTCCCGCATCTTCTTGTCGTCGACGAGGTTGAACAGCTTGGCCAGCGGGTTCTTCGAGAGCTCTTCGCGGCCGAGATAGACGTTCTGGTAGGCCGACATGGTGTCGACCAGTGCCAGGTCCTGGTAGACCGTCTCGATCCCGGCATCCATGGCATCCTGGGCGCGCTTCAGCACCACGGGCTTGCCGTCGATGACGATCTCGCCGCCCGACGGCGTGAGGATACCCGAGAGGATCTTGAGCAGCGTCGACTTGCCGGCGCCATTGTCGCCGACCAGCCCCACCACTTCGCGCGGATAGAGTTTCAGCGACGCATCGGCCAGCGCCACGACGGCGCCGAAATGCCGCGAAATATTGCGTGCCTCAAGGACAGGCGAAAGCGCCTCGTTCCCCATGAGCCTTCCTCCCAACGCTTCTCGTACGTTCCGCATCTGGAACGAGCGTTTCATATTGGGGACACGCTAAGCACCGGTGACGGTCGTTGTCAACCAAGGGGGGATTCGACTTGAGGATGAGGAGGCTGTGAATTGAGAAGCCGGTGCGGGAAGATACCCCGCCCCTGCCCCCTCCCCGCACGGGGAGGGAGACGATGAGCCGCTTGCTCGGTTCGCGAGGTTGCGATGACGGTCGGGAGGGTCTCCCTCCCCCTTTGCGGGAGGGGACAGGGTGGAGGTATCCTCCCGCACCAGTCAAAAAGTCAGCGCCTCTAGGTCGTCAGCACCCGGTGCAGCACGCCCTGCAGGTGCCGGTCCAGCCCCTCGACGGCGCCCTCGACATCGCCGACGCCCAGCGCGTCGATGATCGCCAGGTGCTCCTCCATCGAGGTCACCGTGTTCGCCGGCCCCACGGCGTTCATGTTGTGCAACCGCAGCAGGTACATCTTTTGCGTCAGCCGCGCGTAATTGACGCGGATCTGGTCGTTCTCGTACGACGCGATGAAGGTATTGTGGAAGCGCCGCTCGAGCTCCTTCACCGGGATGCGGTAGCGCTCGATGTCGTTCACCCCGGCGACGAACTCGATGATCTCTTCATGGTCCTTGCGCATCGTCGCGATCCAGGCGGGCGTCACCGACCGCGCGAACTTCCGCAACCCCTCCCGCTCCAGAAGTCCGCGAAACTGGAAGCAGTTGCCGACGAATTTCACGTCCGGGTAAAAGATGGTGATCCCGACCTTGCGGCGAACGGTGATCAGCCCCTCGGCCTCGAGCAGCGTCGTCGTCTCGCGCATCGGCGACAGCGACAGGCCCAGCACCTGGCAGAGTTCATCCTGCGTCAGGGTCTGGCCCAGCTTCAGCCGGCCCTCGACCAATGCGTCGAAGAACGCCAGGTAGCCGGCATTCTCGATTTCCCCCCTCATCCTTTTCTCCTAGCCCCGGGTGCATTGACGCAGTTTCAAAGCCATAATACGCTCTTAATAGCGCTATTAAATATATTTGAAACCCGGCGCTAACAGAAACTTGTGAGCGGCGGCCCTCGGGCCCAACCGCTTTTTTGTATGAACTGACCCCGCGTGGAGGCATTCGGAGCAGAACCTCGAGCGGATCGCCCAATCGGCGATCGCCGCCGCTCCATCCTTCGAAATCCGCCGACGCCGCAACCAGCCCCCTGGAGGAAAAACATGACCGAGACATCCGATACCAAGAACAAGAGCGGCTGGTCGCGCCGGCGCGTCCTGACCACTGCCGCCAGCGGACTGGCGCTCGCCGCGGCCAGCGGCTTCCCGATGCCCGCCATCGCGCAGACCAAGAAGCTCACCTACTGGGGCGGCCTGATCTTTTCGGACGATGCCAACAAGCTCCTGAGCGACACCATCACGGCCTGGGGCGCCGCCAACGGCGTTGAGACCGAAGTGGTGATGATCAACCAGAACGAAACGGTGCAGAAGGTTTCGGCGGCCGTGTCGTCGAACACCATGCCCGACGCGCTCGATGTCGGCCTCGACCTGTTGCTGCTGCTGTCGCGCCAGGGCGTATTCTCGACGCTCGACGATCTCTACAAGAAGATCGGCGATGCGCAGGGCGGTTGGTTCGAGGGCCCCGATCGCGCCTCCGACACCACTGCCGCCGCGGGCGGCCGCACCGGCATCCCGTTCGGCGTCAACGGCAACCTGCTGCTCCGTCGCAAGGACCTGCTCGAGCCCGCCGGCTTCACCGAAGCCCCCAAGACCTGGGAAGAGCTGGTCACGCAGGCCGTTGCCATCAACAAGGCGCCGGTCTCCGGCCTCGGCCTGGCGCTCTCCAATGTCGGCGACGCCAACGTGCAGGTGAACGTGCTGCAGTCCTACGGCGGCCGCATCGCGGACGACGCGGGCAAGAAGGTCACCATCAAGTCCGAGGAAACCCGGGCCTACCTGACCTGGCTCAAGGACGCCTGGGACAAGGGCCTGTTCGCGCCGGGCAACACCACCTGGGACGGAGCGGGCGACAACCAGGCCTATCTCTCCGGTCAGGTCGGCTTCATCGCCAATACCGGCTCGGTGGGCATTGCCGCCAAGAAGGACGATCCGGAACTCTACGACGGCAGCGCCTTCTCGCCGCTGCCGGCCGGGCCGAAGGGCACGATCTCGCCGATCACGCCAAATCTGCGCGCCATCACCAAGGCGAGCGCCATGCAGGACGAGGCCAAGGCGCTGATCGAGCACCTGTCCAGCCCCGACTTCATGAACGCCTACTTCAACGTGGCGATCTATGGCCCGGTGCTGAAGAACCAGCAGCAGCTGCCGGCGTTCGACGGCTCCAACCCGATCCTGACCGGCCTGCTCGGCCTCGCCCAGGCCGGCACGGCACCCGCCTATCCGGACGTCTACAACTCCGCCTGGGCGGATTTCTCGTCCAACTTCATCGTCCCCAAGATGTGCCAGCGCGTCGTCGTCGACGGCTGGGACTTCGACAAGGCAATGGACGAAGCCCAGACCCAGGGCCAGGCGATCTACGACAAGTACTGATCCACGGTTCCTCCCTGCCGCGGATGGCCCAGCGCCATCCGCGGAATTTTCTGACTACGGATGACTCATGACGCTGGCGATCGATCAAGAACGGCAAAACCCCAAACGCTGGCGCCTTCCGGGCGGCTTCAGGATCAAGCTCTTCGCCTATGCGCTGGTCGCGCCGGTGATCATCCTGATCCTCGCGCTCGTCGCCTACCCGTTCCTGTTCGCCATCTGGGTATCGTTTACCGACCAGGTGATCGGCAGCGTCGGCCAGTTCGTCGGGTTCAAGAATTTCGAATATCTCGCCGGCACGGCGACGTTCTGGAGCGCCATCTGGAACACCGTGACCATCGTTCTCGTCTCGGACGGGCTTAAGCTCATCATCGGGCTCGGCCTGGCGCTGCTGGTGCATCAGAAGTTCCCCGGCCGCGGCATCTTCCGCTCGTTCCTGATGCTGCCCTGGGCCATGCCCGCCTTCGTCGCCTTCCTCACCTGGCGCGTGCTCTACCAGCCGATCGGCGGCGGTATAAACCTCATCCTCACCCAGACCGGCATCTACCCGCAGGTGGTCGATTGGCTCGGCCAGCGCTCCACCGCCATGGGTTCGGTCATCGTCGCCTCGGTGTGGCGCGGCTTCCCGTTCTGGTTCGTCTCGCTGCTCGCGGCGCTGCAATCGGTGCCTAAGGAGCTCTACGAAGCGGCGATCGTCGATGGCGCCAATGTCTGGCAGCGCTTCTGGTCGGTCACCGTTCCCGGCATCCTGCCGGTGATCATCGTCACCACGCTCCTGAGCTCGATCTGGACCGCCAACGGCTTCGAGCATGTCTGGCTCCTGACCGCGGGGGGGCCGTCCGACGCCACCATGGTGTTCCCGGTGCTGGCCTTCTTCGGCATGCAGACGCAGCGCATCGGCGAGGCCGCCGCGGTCTCGGTCTACATGCTGCCGGTGCTCGCCATCCTCGTGCTCTTCGCCACCTCGCTCATGATGCGCAAAGAAGACTAATGTCGACCGCCCTCGCAGATATCGTCACTCCCGCCACCACGAGTTCCAGCGCCAAGGCGCGGCGCCGGCTGCTGACCGGCCGCGTCCTCACCTACGCAGCGCTCGGCATTGCCGTGCTGCTGGTGCTGTTCCCGATCTACTGGATGATCATCACTTCGCTGAAGCTGCCGCGCGAGATCTATCGCGTGCCCTCGCTCTGGCCCAAGACCTTCACGCTCGACAACTTTTCGAAGCTCCTCGCCGACGGCCAGTTCCTCCTCGCCATCCGCAACAGCCTGATCGTGTCGACCATCGTCACCCTCATCTCGGTGATCATCTCGTCCTTCGCCGCCTATTCGATGGTGCGCTTCCGCTACCGCTTCCGCGGCGTGTTCGGCCGGCTGATCCTGTTTGCCTACCTCACCCCCGGCTCGCTGCTGTTCATCCCGCTGTCGATCGTCATGGCGCAACTGCACCTTGGCAATTCGCTGGTCGGGCTGATCTTCGTCTACCTGACCTTCTCGCTGCCGCTCTCGACCTGGCTGCTGCAGGGCTATTTCCGCGGCGTGCCGCGCGAGCTCGAGGAGCAGGGGATGATCGACGGGCTTAGTCGCTTCGGCGCGCTGATCCGCATCGTCCTGCCGCTCTCGGCGCCGGGCATCGCGGCGGTCGCCATCTTCACCTTTACCGGCGCCTGGAACGAGCTGCTGTTCGCGCTC
>NZ_JAQGJL010000252.1 GCF_028290645.1 Devosia sp.
CGGATTTCGAAGCCGGCAGGTACTTTACGACCGAGCAGGTGACAGAAGAGATGGAGCGGTATTTCGCTGAGTTGTCGAAGAACGCCGAACCAAAGGCCAAGAAGGTCGCCGGGCGGTGAGGGTCGTCTTGTCCGCTCGCGCGAGCAAGGCACACGCCCAGATCTACCGCTACATATCCGAACAGGACCCGGCAGCAGCCCTCAGGGTCGGCCGTCGCATCGTCGAAGCCACCGCCGCGCTTGGCCGGCACCTGACCGGTCGACCCGGCCGGTATCGACGCAGTTATGAAAAGTCGCTGCCGGACATCCACTATATCCTGGTTTACAGGCTCGAACGACGCAGCGGAGAGGACATCGTCCTCATTGTCGACATCGTCCATTCCCGACGTGATTGGCCACCGGGCCAACTGCCGCCCACCTAGCTCGCCGCAAACCCCAGCTGCCCCGCGCTCTCCAGCGCCAGCTCGAACGTCACCTCGCCCGCGTGATCCGCCGAAAACTCCAGCGCCACGATCTGGAACGGCCCCTCGACCGTGCCGAAATCGGGCAGGATCAGCTGCCAGTTGCGGATCGTCCCGGCGAAGAACAGGCTGCGGATCGTCGCGTCGGACGCCTGGTCCTTGAAGATCCCCGACCCCGCAACCGCCGCCCGCTTGATCCCGCCGCCGGCCAGCAGCTCGCGCCACCTTCCGGCGCTCTCGGCATCCGTCACATCGATCGCCGCCGCGTTGAACGCCAGCGACCGCGACCGCAACCCCGCCACCGTCACGAAACTCCCCGACCCGGTCTGGTCGAGCTTCAGCAGCATGTCCTTGCCGCTCTGCGCAGCCATGATCTTCTCCTTGGTTTGAACTGCCGTTGCGCTCCCCTCCCCCTTGAGGGGAGGGGTCGGGGGGTGGGGGTCCATCGGCGATCACCGGAGCACCCCCACCCTCAATCCCTCCCCTCAAGGGGGAGGGAGGCGATAGACCGTGCCGCCTCTCCCCTCTCCCCTTGAGGGAGAGGGTGGATCGCGCGAAGCGCGAGACGGGCGAGGGGCAGTCTCAGCTAGGCTCCGTCAAGAACCGCAAAGCAACCGCCGCCCGCGCCTGCCCCGTCTCGCTGTCGATCGCCGTATCCGTCCGCTCATGCTGACAATGCGTCACCCGAATCGCCTCGGGCGCCAGCGCTTCCGCCACCGCCACCACCCGCTCCGCCATCCCCAGCGCCGCCTTCCGGCTCGGCTGCCCGGCCCACACATGCAGCGTCACCCGCTGCTCATGCCCTGGCGCTGCGTCGCCGTCCCGCGGCAGCAGGTCATGACGGGCGATGGCGACGTATGGCGGCGTCGCCCCCTGCGGCGGCGCATCGAAGATGCCAACGCCCGCGAGATCGGTGTCGGCCTTCAGCGCAGCAACCAGGGCGGATTGCAGAAGAATGATCGGATGGGTCATGGCGAGCCGCCCCCCACCCCTGCCCCCTCCCCCCAAGAAGGGGGAGGGAGACGCCGACCTCGACGTCCATGTCTTGGTCTCCCTCCCCCTGTTGAGGGGGAGGGGACAGGGGTGGGGGTCCACAGCCACCGGCCCATCGGCACCATCCCCCTCACCCCACCACCCCCGTCTCCACACAAGCGCAACTCAACCACCCGCGCCGCCCATTCAAATCCCCCGCCGAAACCACGCTCAGCCATCGCCCGCGATAGCCGAACCGGTCCCCGGCCTTCACATCGGTCCGGAACCGCACCACCACCGAGTGGCTCACCGCCACCCCGCGCCCGTCGGCCTCCGCCACCTGCCGCCCGCTCAGCGCCCGCACCCGGGCCCAGAGCGTCGTCACCGGCACGAACAGCACCGCATGCCCGCCGTCGTCCTCGCCCGTCGTCTCGCGCCGCTGGAACGACACGCGGTCGGTGAGGCTCCCCACCGCCGGCGCCGCCTCGCTCACAGCCGCACCTGCCGATAGCCCTCGACCAGCCGCTCGAACCCCGCCGGCACCACCGCACCCGCGCCCGCCACCACCACCGCATCCCGGTGCTCGGACCAGTGCGCCACCAGCGCCAGAACCGCCTGCTTCAGGTCGGCCGGCACATCGGCCGCCTCGCCGAACCCCGCGACATAATCAATCTCGATCCCCAGCCGCTCACGCAGCACCGGCATCCCGGCGACCGTCCCCGGCAGCAACACCCGCGCCGGCGCCACCCCCGTCTCCGCCTGGAACTGCTCGAGCGGGATCACATGCTCGTCGTCCTGCACGTCGAACGCCCGGATCGCCTCGAGCTCGAGCAACGGCGCCACCGGCAGCGTCACCACCCGCCCCGCCGGCCATTGATCGAGCACCAGCCGCCAGCCCTGGCGCACCAGCGCCCGCCCGGTCGTCCCCTCGACATGCAGCCGCGCCGCCGCAATCAGCGTCGTCACCAGCCCATCCTCGGCATCGGCATCGAGCCTGAGGAACGCCTTGGTCTCGACAAGCGAAACCGGCTCCTCCGCGGGCCCCGCGAGAAGGTAGGAAATCATCGGATGTCCTTGGATTTGAATGGGAATTTGGCACGATGCTGCCACCGAGCCATCTCCCCCTTGGCGGGGGAGAAAGCGATTTCTTGGGCTTAGCCCTTCGCTAAGTCCTAGAAATCGCAAGAGAGGGGGTCGTGGGAGGCACGGTGGCTCCGCACCCCCTCTCTTGCGAAACCTAAGGACTTGGCTCCGCCAAGCCCAAGTTTTCGCATTCTCTCCCGCAAGGGGAGAGATGACGGAGAGATCGAGCCCGCCTCAGCTCACCCCGAACTTCAGCAGCTTGATCGCATCGAAATCCTGCACCCCGCCGCCCACACGCTTCGTCGTATAAAACAGCACATAGGGCTTCGCCGAATACGGATCCCGCAGAACGTTCACCCCCATCCGGTCCACCACCAGGTACCCGCGCCGGAAGTCCCCGAACGCCACCGGCGTCGCCGCGGCGCCGATATCCGGCATGTCCTCGGCCTCCACCAGGTCGAACCCCAGCAGCGTCGCCTTCGCCCCCGCCGACACCCCCGGCGACCACAGGTAGTTCCCGTCCGCGTCCTTCAGCTTCCGCACCGCCGCCTGGGTCTTCCGGTTCATCACCCAGCTGGCGTTCTGGCGGTAGCCGGCCTTCAGCGCATAGACGAGGTCGATCAGCACATCGCTCTCGTCCCCCGCCGGCCAGCCGCCCGAAACACCGGTCGCGATGTACCCGATCCTGTCCCAGACCCAGGCGCTTTCGGCGACCTGCGTCTCCTGCAAGAACCCCTTGGGCTTGTTGGTGCCGTTGCCGTTAACGAACGCCGCAGTCTCCTGCTCGGCGAAGGCCGCGTTCACCTCGTCGGCGATCCACTGACCCACATCCACCGCCGCATCGTCGAGAAACGCCGAAGTCGCCGCCGGCATGGCGTAGAGCTCAGCCGTCGGGAAATCGATCAGGTCGATGGTCTGCGAATTGGTCTGCGGACGGCTCGCCGTCTCGGCGACCCAACCCACCGCCGGCCCGGTCAGCGTCACCGGCTTCTTGTACACCGTCGACGACACATTCCGCACCGAAGCGATGGCGCGGATCGGCGATACCGCCGTCAGGCGCCGCGTGATCTCGCTCTCCGTCTCCGCCGGCACGAGGTACCCGCCATCCGGGTTCGAGCCGATCGACAGCGCCTTCTCCTCGCCGCGTTTCACATAAGCCGAGAACGCGTCCTTGTACTCGTCCCCGAGCTCCGGCCGCCACGCCTCCAGCGCCGGCCGCGCCTTCTCGAGGCTCAGCCGCTCCATCGCGGCCTTCGCGCCATCGAGCGCCTGGTTGAGCCGCCCCAGCTTCTCCTCGGTCAGCGCATCGGTGGCGCCGCGCTTTTCGAGCTCCGCCAGCCGCCCGTCATTGGTGCGCTTGAACTCCTCGAAGGCGCTCATGAACTCCGAAAACATGCCGTCGGAATCCCCAGCGCTCGCCTTGATCTCAAGACGCTCGGTCATATCGGTCATCGATTTTCCTCTATTGCTTCAGAAGCGAAATGGCCGCCCGCAGCGACCGCTCAGCCGGAGCTCCCTGCCCCGGCGCGATGCGGGCTTCCGCCAGCATCGGAAACGTCACGATCGAGATCTCCCACAGGTCGATGGCCCAGAGCCGCCGATGCCCGCTCCGCGCCTCGCGCGTCGCCCGCTCGGTGCGAAAGCCGATCGACAGCCCGTCGATCGCGCGTCTTTCGATGAGGCGCCGCAACGCATCTGCCCGCGGTACCCCAGGCACCAGCCGGCCCTCGACCCACAGCCCGAACCCGTCCTCGCGCGCCACGTCCCAGGTGCCCACCGGCTCCTTCGGATCGTGCTGGAACAGCATCCGCAGCTTCTCCGCCCCTCTCTTCGCCAGACTCCGCCCGAACGCCCCCGGCATCACCAGGTCGCCGGCATCGTCGAGCCGCCCGAAGACGCTCGCATACCCCGCAAAGCGCCCCCGCTCATCGATCGGAATGGCCTGCATCACGGCTTCGGCCCGGCCGGCCGCGGGCGAGACGTCCGCCGCACCGGCTTCGCCAGCGTCCCCGCGAGGTTCCAAGCAAACTGCCGGAACACCTCGCCGGCCACCTGCTTGTCGGTAGAATTATCCTTTGCCCCCATAGGCTTATTTCTCCCGGCGAAAGAGTTGATTCAGCGTCGAAATCTCTTTGATGAAATCGTTGAAGCGCCGGTTCGCCGCCACCAGCTCCTTCAGCGACCAGACCAACAACCCGGTCGCCCCCGTCGCCCAAAGAAACAGCGCCAGATGCGCCAGGTCCCCCCGCGTCACGATCGATTTGGTGAGCTCGTCCATGTTGGCCTCCGTGGTTAGGTGTAGTGCTCGACCCCGCCCAACCACCGGCCGTCATCCCGGCGAAAGCCGGGACCCATGCCGCCGCTTGAGCGAGCCGAGAGTTGGATCCCGGCCTGCGCCGGGATGACATCTGTGATGGGCGGGACAGCCGCGTTTCCCGCCTTCTCCCCTAGCGGGAACGCAGCTACGCTCCTCCCCGCATGCTCTGAGGAGGAGGACCAATGAGCACGACAACCAACACCGGCTCCCGGGCCATCGACGTCCGCTTCGGCACAGCAACGATCGAAGTGAAACTCGAAGACGGCCGCGAGCTGATCGCCCCGCTCGCGCACTATCCCCGCCTCCGCGACGGCCCTCCGGCGGCGCGCCTAAACTGGCGCTTTATCGGCAGAGGCGAAGGCATCCATTGGCCCGACCTGGATGTGGATATCTCGGTCGAGGAACTGGAATAGTCCGCTATGGTCCTACTGATTTCGTGGGCAGGAGGCACCTGACGCGACCTCAACCACCGGCAGTCATCCCAGCGCTGAGGCTACACTGCTGGCGTTATGGAGAATATCTCGTGTGGCTGGCTGAGCAGGTCCATAATGTACCGCTCTTCCACGTTCCAAGGGAACCTTGCTATCAGGTGGAACTCTGTTCCGTGCGCCAGCCTGACCACCAGCGGACTAGGACCTAGGTAGTTGTGTGACCAAGCGCAGACCTGCCACCCCGGGACAAACCCATTCACAGTCGTCCCGTCCGGATTGGTGAACCGGGACGTGTAGCTTAGCGCGAACACGCCGTGTGCGCTCGGCTTGAAAAGTGACTTGCGCCGATCGAGGACATGTCGGGCGGTGTCGGTGATGGTGATATTTGTGACCAGCATCTAGTAGGGACCGTAGTACGGAGGGACACGCAATGTGGGATCACACGGCAGTGCAGCGTCTATTTCCTTGCTGTACTGCCGTCCGAACATGTCTTGGTATGTACACATCCTGACCAGCCCAGCGTCACCAACGCCAACACGCTCGTCAATCTTTATTCCCGCGAGCGCGGTTCTGATACGCCCGGCCCCTTGCGACCCGTTCGCCGGTGTCCACTGCCCTCCCTCAGGCTGACCCGCAGGTACGCGTGGCTGGTCGGGACGGTAGCGCCGCTCGAGCATCGAAAGAAACGCGTCGAGCTTCAACTCGAAGGTCGCAAGCCGAACCGCCAACAGCAACGCACCGCTACTGCTTCTGGGCCCCATCACCCTAGCCCCCCACCCCCAGCATCGCCCGCTTCTCCTCGTCACTGAGAAACTCCGCGCCCCCAACACGCGCCCACAACGCCGCCCTGTACTCCGCCAGCGCCTCGACCCCATCAAGGTCCGGCACCAGCGTCACCCCGCCAAAACCCGGCGCCAGCCAGAAGCTCAGGTCGTCCGCCACGCGCCGCACCAGCGGGATCACCGTCCCCCGCCAGAACGCCCGGTTGGCCTCGGCCAGATTCGAATAGGTGTTGTCCCCCGGGATCCCCAGCAGCATCGGCGGCACCCCGAAGGCCAGCGCGATCTCCCGCGCCGCCGCGTGCTTCAGCTCGATGAAATCCATCTCTGCCGGGGTCAGCGCCATCGCCTTCCAGTCGAGCCCGCCTTCGAGCACCATCGGCCGCCCGGCGTTCCGCGCGCCCTGGAACCCCGCCTCGAGCTCCTCCTTGAGCCGCTTGAACTGCGCCTCGGTCAGCTGTCCGCTGCCAGCCGAATAGACCAGCGCCCCGCTCGGCCGCGCCGCATTGTCGAGCAGCGCCTTGTTCCATTCGGCCGCCGCATTGTGGATATCGAGGCTCTGCGCCGCCGCCTCGAGCGGGGCCATGCCGTAGTGGTCGTCGAGCGGGTGGAACAGCGCCATGTGCAGCACCCCCGCCACCGGCTGCTGGTCAAGCCGCAGCTCAACCGTCCGCCCGCTGGCGGTATAGGCATAAGCCGCCGGATACCCGTCCCGCCCGCTCACCACCTTCACCCGGTCGGGCCGCAGCAAATGCAGCTCCCGCACCGCGCCATCGACGATCCCGGCCGCGAGATAAGCGTTCCCCGCCGTCTGCAGGTAGGCATACACCGCCTCCAGCAGCTCGCCGCCCGATTGCCGCGGATTGGGCCGCCCGAGCAGCCCCAGCACCGGATGCTCGCTGAGCCTCTTGCCACCCTCTTCCGCCGCCAACGGCACCCGGTTCGCCGCCTCCGCGATCAGCCGCACGCACCGATAAACCACCGGGTTCTTCGCATACCCGGCATTGGCGAGGCTCACGAACCCCCGCCGGCTCCAGCTGGCCTCCCCCAGCGCCGTCACCGTCATCAAACTCTGCGGCCCGCCGGATTTCCGCTCGGCAGCCGAAAGCACCCCGCCGAGGCGGGTGAACCAGTTGGGCATTGTTGTTCCTCGTTCTATCGGCGAGGCCCGGCATTCCGCCGCCGCACCCACCGGGTCATCCCCGCGAAAGCGGGGACCTCCGTTTGCAATTGTGCAGGCGGCACCAGAACCAAGGTTCCCGCTTTCGCGGGAATGACTCCGTGCCTAGCGTCAAGCCGGTGATTGCCGACCCCCACCCCTGTCCCCTCCCCCTAAGAATGGGGAGGGAGACCCTCACATTGAAATCGGGGCTGGCGTCTCCCTCCCCCTGTTCAGGGGGAGGGGACAGGGGTGGGGGTCCCCACGCACCGATGCTTCGGCAGTGCGGGACCACCACCTAAGTCCCCCGCACCCGCGGCGCCGCCCCCACCGCCATCAATTCCGTCAGCGCCCAAACCAGCGCATCCACCCGGTCCGGCGAGCGCCCCTCGGCCAGCCCATCCGCCCCGAACGCGCACATCTCGTCCTCGAGCGCCACCAGCCCCGGCCGGTGCGCCACGCGGCCATTGGCATAAAGCGCCGCCACCGGCTCCGCCCGCACCCATTTGCCGCGGCTCGCCCGCACCGCACGCACCGGCACGTCGGCGTCCTCCTGCGCGATCACCGCCTTCACCATGTCGCCGCCCTGGTTCACCTCGGCGACGATGCAATCGGCGCCATATTCATGGAACGCCGAAACCGCCCGTCGCGCCCAGGCATCGGGCGCCGCCGGCGCAAAGCTCAGGTCCGCCAGCACCACCGCCCCCTCCCCGACCCGTCCCGCCACCACGATCCCGCACGCATCCGAGCGCTGGTGCCCGCTCACCGGCGGATCGACCGCCACCACGATCCGCTCGAGTGCCCCCTCGTCGGCCGCCGCCCGGAACATCGATCGCGTCCACAACGCATCCGGCCGATCCTCGATCAGCTCCCCCTCGAGCTCCTGCCGGCCGAGGACCGAACCTGTGTAGCGGGCTACCACCGCCCGCAGGAAACTGTTGGCCAGCCATTCGTCGTTCTGCCGGGTCGTCATGTGGGTGGTGGCCGTCTCGGGCTCGCCCATCAGTCGCTTCATCAGCCTGGTCGCTCTTGGGGTCGTCGTCACCAGCTGCCGGGGCCTGTCGCCAAGGCGCAGACCGAACTGCAGCATGTCCCATGCCGCCTCCGCTTTCGGCCACTTGGCCAATTCGTCGCACCACGCCGCGGCGAACTGCGGCCCGCGAAATCGTTCCGGATCCGAGGCGCCGAGGATCAGTGCCTCTACTCCGTTGCTCCAGATCAATCTGTTTCCCCGCAGCAACGGCCGGTCCTCGGGCGGGTGGACACGGAGCACGCCGCTTGGCCCTTTCACCATCACATCGATCGCCTCGACGATGGTCTCGCCCACCAGGACCAACGGACTCACCCGTCGCCAGGCCAGACGCCTGATCCACTCGGCTCCCGCCCGGGTCTTGCCCGAACCGCGCCCCCCAACCAGCAGCCAGGTCGTCCAGTCCCCTCGGGGAGGCCATTGTTCGTCGCGTGCGAGAAGCGGCCAGGAATAGTAGGCGTCACGGGCCTCCTTGACGGAAAGTCCGGCGGCAAGGCGCTCAGAAATCTCCGAGTTGTTCGAGGCGTCGGGCAATTGTTTTCCTGATTTCCTGCATCTCGGTGGACTCGTGCGCAGCGTTTCGCGGCGGCTTGCGCGGCGCCTTGGACTCCGCCTCGATCAGCCGATCCACCGCCGTCGCCATACGCACCAGTGTTGCCGCGTCTTTCTCGCTCATCGTCCCTTCGGCCCTCTCCATTTGCACCAGCTGCCGCTCGAGCAGCCGGTAAATGCGATTGATCAGCGACGGGCCGGATGTGCCAGCGGGCCGGTTTCGCATGACCCAGCCATGCCGCCGGGCTCTCCAACTGATCGCCGACCGCGAGACCCCGAAACGCTCGGCGAGGCCGTCCAGCGATTCCGTGGTGTCCTGATAGGCCGCCTGGATCGGCCTCCAGTCAGGCTCCATCTCGCGTTCGTGCAACCGTCCCTCCAATGTGTCGTTGAGTTGCGACACCGGGAGGCACCCATGCCATCCACCGTCATCGCCGACATAGCCTACGACCCGGAGACCCAGACCCTGTCCGTCTGGTTCCGCCCCTCAGGCCGCCGCTACGATTATTTCGAAGTGCCGCGCGCGGTGTACGACGCGCTGCGCAGCTCACCGTCCAAGGGCAGATACTTCAACGCCCATATCCGCGACGGCTACGAGTTCACCCAGTCGGACCGTTCCGGGCCGCGCCCCCGGCTGCAGCCCCATTTCTCCCACCGTAGCTGAACTATACCAGACCACCGTCACGCGGGGATCGAATAGGCGAAGAAAAATGCAAATGGTTGATTTGCAGGTACTTTTCCAGGCCCGCCACCCCACCCACCAGCCGTCATCCCTGCCAAAGCAGGGCACCAAGCGTCAGCCGGCGCGGGCGGAGAAATGGGTCCCGGCTTTCGCAGGGACTACATCGCGGATGGGGAGGGACCTGTACGTCCCTCCACCGCGCCCCACAAACCGGATGCGGGAAAACCGCCTGCGGCACCCGATGCACTGTCGAACTGTTCGAAGTATGCGCCTGTGCGGAGTATCCGCCTTCATGGCACCAAATCACCTCTGCCGCGTTACTTGCGCGAGGGCACGGAGATCAGCCATGAGACACCTGCTACCAATTCTGACGATCGGCCTCGCGATTGCAGCGGCCTCCCCCGTCGCCGCCCAGCCGGTGAACATCATCGTTCGCGGCGGCGCGCCGGAATTCCTTCCTGTGCCGCTGCCCAACGACTATCATTTCGGCGACCACATCTTCGGCCGCTACTTCTTCGATAACCTGAACTTCGATCCGGCGAGCGCGGCCAACAATGCCGAGAACGCCATCCGCTACAGGCCCCGCACCGTTGATGTAAACCTGCTCGTCTCGATGGCCCGCACGCCCGGCTCATGGGCGGTGCACCAGGAACAGTGCCAGGCGCGCTACCCCAGCTACGACTGGGCGAGCGACACGATCCTCGTGGGGCGTGAACTGCGCTTCTGCCCGCTCTGACCTGAGCAACCTGCGGCGATCCCCTCACCCGGCTTTCCAAGGCCCGGGCAACAAAAAACCCGCGCCGGCGGAGGCGCGGGTCCTGAGTTCGGCAGTTCTTGAAGGCTGCCTATACCAAGCAGCCTAGATGCGGCTGAAATTCATCGTCTTGCAGAATACGCCCTGGCAGCCATTGAGCTTCAGGGAATTGGCGCCGGTCATGGTCAGCGTGCCGGCAAAGGTGTCGCCGGCATAGCTGACCTCGCCCTTCCACTTGTTGTCGGCGGCAAGCGCGGCGCCCTTGACGACGTAGTGGTTGAGGTAGGGAAGGTTCTCCTGGGTGCGGGCATCCTTGCGCAGCCAGACGAGCTTCGCGCACAGCTCCGTGCCGTCGCCGCAATAGCTCACCTTGTAGCGGCTTTCGCCGGTGGTGGTCTGCCAGGTGCCCGTGGGGTCGGCGGCAAATGCGTAGACGGGTGCCGTGGCGCAAATGGTCACGAGCAGGGCGGCGGCGAGTTTTGTCGCGAGGTGCATATCGATGCGTCTCCGGAAAATCGGGGTAGGTGGGTGGCTAGCCCGATAAATAGGAAGTTTGGCTGAATCTTGAATAAAGGCACCGTTCATCCGCCGTTCATGTCTGCGGCAAACTACGGGCCCTAATAGGGCAGCTATGCTGTCTTGCTTCGGAGACTGGTGTCATCCGGACGTTTCCGCCGGCCACAATCTCGCCCCAGCAAAACGGCCGGCCCCATACGAAAGTTCCTATCACTAATACGTGAGTATTCTAATTATCGCGGCGTCGACCCGAGATCGCCCCGCCGTGGTCGCGTCCATGCCCCTCGGGGCGACCCCAATGGTCCAGTGAAACTCGTCCGGCCTCCCTCCCCCTTGTGGGGTGGAGACTGAGGGTGAACACTACCGCGCAAATCCAGGCCTTAACCTGGATTTCCAGTGATCGTTTCCAGGTTACAGCCTGGATATTCGCCTTCGCCCGGAGCTAGATCTCCTCCGGCGGCTCCCAGTTGGGCCAGTCGGCGACGTGGTCTTCCCACTCGCCCGGCTGCACCGATTGCTCGGGCACCGTGCGGCCGCGCACCGAGACGCCGACGCTCATCACCGTCTCGGGGTCGCCCGAGACCAGCGGGTGCCACCAGGCGAGGCCCTTGCCTTCGGCGATGCGGCGGTAGGCGCAGGTCCTGGGGATCCACTCGATGGTGCGCACGTTCTCCGGCGTCAGCTTGATGCAGTCGGGCACCAGCTTGAGGCGGTTGGGATAGTCCGAGCACTTGCAGCTCTCGCCATCGAGCAGCTGGCAGCGGACATCCGACACGTAGATGTCGCCGGTGTCCTCGTCCTCGAGCTTCATCAGGCAGCAGCGCCCACAGCCGTCGCAGAGGGCTTCCCACTCCACCGGCGTCATTTCCTCGAGCGTCTTTTCGTCCCAGAAGGCCATTGAAGGTTCCTGTGTGGCGCCTGAAGCAGGATCAGGAAAAGCTCCAGGCTTTTCCGGTTCGATACGGCGACTGTGTCAACTTCGCTTGCGCAAACCGCCGGGTGATCATATTCGAGCGACTTGCCTTGCCAATGCGCCCCGAATTGGGGAGATTCAAGACCGGTGCGCACGCCGCGGAGTTTTTGGTGCAGGATCCGTTCTACCACAAAGAGAAGCGGCGCAAGAAAACCCGCATGCTGGCGGCCGATGCCTGGCTCGATTCGGCCATGTACGATTTCTGGCAGTCGGCCGGCCGCGGCTACACCGCCATCGAGGATTTCTTCTCGCGCTTCCGCATTTCGGGGCTGAAGCGCTTCTTCGTCGAGATCGTCTCCGACGGGTTCAGTTTCCTCGCCATCGGCTTGGTGCTGGTCACGGCGCTGGCGCTGCCGGCGTTCGACGCCACCGTCAGCGGCCATTTCAACAAGGCCGAGGACATCGCCGTCACCTTCCTTGATCGCTACGGCAACGAGGTCGGCCGGCGCGGCATCCGCTCGGACGATTCCTATCCGCTCGACAAGCTGCCCGATTATTTCGTCAAGGCCGCGCTCGCCACCGAGGACCGGCGCTTCTATGACCACTGGGGCATCGACATCGTCGGCACGCTCCGTGCGCTGGTTTCCAACGCCCAGGGCGAGAACTCCACCCAGGGCGGCTCCTCGATCACCCAGCAGCTCGCCAAGAACCTCTTCCTAACCCCCGAGCGTTCGCTCGAGCGCAAGATCAAGGAAGCCTTCCTCGCCGTCTGGCTGGAGTGGCACTATTCCAAGGATGAGATCCTCAAGCTGTATTTCGACCGCGCCTATATGGGCGGCGGCAATTTCGGCGCGGCGGCAGCGGCCGAATACTATTTCGGCAAGAAGATCACCGACGTGAACCTCGCAGAGGCGGCAATGCTGGCGGGCCTGTTCAAGGCGCCGACCAAATACGCGCCGCATGTCGATCTCGCCGCGGCCCGCGGCCGCGCCAACCTCGTCCTCTCCAACCTCGTCGATGCGGGCTTCCTCACTGAAGGCCAGGTCACCGCGGCCCGGCGCAACCCGGCCATGCCGATCGACCGTTCGGCCGAGCTCAGCTCGCCCAACTATTTCCTCGACTACGCCTTCGACGAGGCCAAGAAGATCATCGAGGCCTCGGGGAGCACGTCGAACACCTTCGTCGTCCGCACCACCATCGACCCGGTGCTGCAATCCTATGCCGAGGATGCCGTCACCTCCGTGGTGCGCGAGCAGGGCGAGGCCTACAACGTCACCCAGGCGGCGATGGTGGTGCTCGAGCCCAACGGCTCGATCCGGGCCATGGTCGGCGGCATGGACTACGGCAAGAGCCAGTTCAACCGCTCGATCGTTCCCAACCGGCAGCCCGGCTCGGCGTTCAAGCTGTTCGACTACGGCGCCGCCTTCGAGAACATACCCGACTATGATCCCGATACGGTCGTCAGCGGCGCCACGCAGTGCATCGGCGACTGGTGTCCGCGCAACTATTCGGGCAACGCGGTCGGCCGCATCAGCCTGATCTCGGCGTTCCAGCAGTCGATCAACACCGTGCCGGTCAACCTCTCGATCAAGATGGGCCGCCAGCCGATCGCCGACTTCGCCCACAAGATCGGCCTCACCAACGATTTCCCGGTTACCCGCTCGCTGGCGCTCGGCGCCGCCTCGGTCAGCGTCATCGACATGGCCTCGTCCTACGCGGTGTTCTCCAACCACGGCTACAAGACCCCCGCCTTCGGCATCACCCGCATCACCACGCTGACCGGCGACCAGATCTTCGAGGCCGACCCCGAGGCCAATCGCGAGCGCGTGGTGAGCGAGCGGACGGTGCGCTACATGAACCGCATGATGCGGGCGGTGGTCGAGAGCGGCACCGGCCGCCGCGCGCAGATCGAGGGGGTGCCCGCCGTCGGCAAGACCGGCACCACGTCCTCCTACCGCGATGCATGGTTCTGCGGCTTCACCGGCAACTACGTCGCTGCCGTCTGGTTCGGCAATGACGACTACCGGCCGACCAAGACTCTCACCGGCGGCCTGCTGCCGACTACCGCGTGGCAGAAGTTCATGGCCTATGCCCATACCAATATTGAAATCAAACCCGTCGAAGGCGTGGATTTCCAGCCCGCGCCGTTCGTCATCGCCAATGCCGAGGAGGGCCAGCCGGTCGCTCCTCCGGTCGAGCGCCCCCCCGGTTTGAAGCCCCGCGCGGCGGACAAGCTGCTCGAGGTCGCCGACCGCCTGCGCGATGCGCTGGACGCCGCAGGCAGCCAGGCCGCGCTCGCCGTCGTCCCCGCCGCCCCAGCTAAGAGCTTGTAGCCCTTGCGCTTTCTCGTTCAACTCGGCGCGATGCTGCTGGTCGCACTGCTGGTCGGCTTCGGGCTCAGCTGGTACGCGCTGAACGACGGCCGGCTGTTCGGCGCCATCGAGATCGGCCCCTGGGCCGCCTGGCGCGACGTCGGCATCCCGGCGCCCGACCCCTACACCCGCGCCTTCATCGCCCGCTCCGGCGCCCTCGAACTCGGCGCCAGCGAAGGCATCCAGTTCGTCGCCACGACGGACAGCGACCACCGCCGCCTCGACCGCGCCTGCCGTTATCGCATCGACGGCACGACGCCCGCGGCTCGCTTCTGGACGCTGGTACCGGTGGCGCCCGATAGTGGCGCGCCGATCGCCCGGCCGGACGGCCCCACCGAATTCCACAGCGCCCGGCTCAGCCGCGCGGGCGACGGCTCGGTGGAGCTCTACGTGTCGAAGACGCTGGCGCCGCTGAACTGGCTCGAGATCACCGGCGACGGCGCCTTCGACCTCGTCCTCACCCTCTATGATACCTCTAGCCTTTCCGGCGTCGGCACCAGCGTTGCGGCACTGCCCTCGATCATCCGCGAGGCCTGCGCATGATCCGGACACTGCTCTGGCTCCTCGGCGGCGTCGTGCTCGGCGGCATCATCCATATCGTGGTGATCCTCAGCCTGCCCTCGCTGTCCGCCACCGCGGCGTGGGATCGCGTCGCCGCGGTTGGCACCGGCGCCGGGCCGACCATCCTCCCCGTTGCCAAGGCGGGCGAGCCGAACCCGCTTCGGCTCGATCCCGAGCTCGCCTATGCGGTGTGCAAGGTGGATCTGCGCAACGGCCCCGCCTCGGTCAGCGGCTCCCTGCCCCAGGCC
>NZ_JAQGJL010000259.1 GCF_028290645.1 Devosia sp.
CGACGGTCCGAACGCGGTGGAGGAGAACGGCGGCATCGCGGTCGTGGCGCTGGCCAAGTACCTCGCCACCCTGCCGAAGACCGCCCGCAGGAAGACCTACGTCTTCACGCTTACGACCGGCCACATGGCAGGGGCCTATGTGCACTCCTTCCGGGACTTCATCGACGCCCACCCGGACATCATGAAGAGGACCGTCGCCTCCCTCGTCATGGAGCACCTGGGCTCACGCGAGTGGGGCGACCGTGGCCAGGACTATGTGCCCACGGGACGCAACCAGGCCACCATGGTGCTCACCCAGAGCAAGGCGCTGGCCGACCTGGTGCTGCAGGTCAGCGCCGGGACCATCGAGGATCGCGTGGTGGCGGTGAATCCGTACCTCAAGCGGTTCACCGGAGAGAGCGCGGCGCTCATCACCTATGGGGTGCCGACCATCGGCATCATGCCGGCGCCAAGTTACCTCCTGAAGGAGAGTCCCCACGGGGGCATCGAGAAACACGATCCGCGGCTGTTTCGTGCGCAGGTGGCAAACTTCGCGCGGATGCTCAGGAAGATGGACGGCATGACGCGAGCGCAGCTCAGCGCCTAGCGCGCAAGAAAAACGCATCGCCGGAACACAAACAAGACAATAATCAAACGATTTTCGGGGGAGTAAACGGGTGAATCGCCAAGTTCTTTACTGCACATCGGCAGTTCTTATGCTGTTTTCGGCGAACACCGCCTTGGCGCAGTCGGCGCCCACCGCAGCCGCCGCGTCGGATTCCACGTTGGACGAGGTGGTGGTCACCGGCACGCGCCTGACCACCAGCGGCTTCCAGACCCCGACCCCGGTCACCACCCTGAGCTCCGAGCAGTTGCAGGCGGCCTCCCCGGGCAACCTTGCCGACGCGACCCAGCACTTGCCGGCCTTCAAGGGCTCGGCGAACACGTCGCGCCGGCAAGGCGGCTCGCCGAACAGCAGTGGCGGCCAGAACCTGCTCGACCTTCGCGGGATGGGCTCGCAGCGCAACCTCGTGCTGCTGAACGGCCACCGGCTGGTGGCCTCCAACGGTTCCGGCTCGGTGGACATCAATCTGATTCCACAGGACATGGTCCGGAGCATCGAGGTAGTCACCGGCGGCGCCTCGGCGGCCTACGGTTCGGATGCGGTGACCGGCGTGGTGAACTTCATCCTCGACACCACCTTTGAGGGGCTGAAGGGTTCGATCCAGGGCGGCCGCACCAACTACGGCGACGCTGAGTCGGTGAAGGGCAACCTCGCCTGGGGTCACAGCTACATGGACGGGCGGCTGCGCGTGATCGCCAGCGCCGAGGCCATGTACGGCGCCGGGATCGACAGCTTCCAGGCCATGAACCGCGATTGGTGGGGCCGAGGCGGCGGCATCGTCAGCAACCCGGTCGCAGGCGCATTCCCCAGCCAGATCATCACCAACAACATCTACAGCGCCAGCATGACCTACGGCGGCCTGGTCACCACGGGTCCGCTCAAGGGCATCGAATTCGGACCGGGCGGCGTGCCCTTGACGCACGACTTCGGCGCCCAGAGCGGCATCTGGCAGGTGGGTGGCAACGGTATCCGGGCGCTGCCCGGACTGACGCCGAAGCAGGAGCGCTACACCGGCTTCTTCCACTCCGAGTTCGACGTCACCGACACCCTGATGGTCGGAATCGAAGCCAACTGGGGCAAGTCGAACAACGTCCTGCAATCTTATCCGAACTACGAGAACGGCCAGTTCGCCTACACGATCTTCAGCGACAATGCGTTCCTGTCCCCGATCGTAAAGGCGCGGATGGCGAGCGCTGGAGTGACGTCGATCACCGTCGGACGCCACTCGCGCGACATTCCGCTCGAGGAGATCGACGCGATCCAGGAGACCAAGCGGCTCGCCCTGTCGTTCGAGAAGCGCCTCTGGGGCGATTGGAAGCTGGACGGCTACTATACCCGCGGTCTCAGCCGGCAAGATACCGACGCCAACAACATGACCATCAACCGCAACCTCTATGCTGCGGCGGATGCGGTCGTGAACCCGGCGACGGGCCAGATCGTCTGCCGCTCGACTTTGCAGGGCCTGGATCCCGGCTGCGTCCCGATGAACATCTTCGGCGACGGTTCGATCTCCCAGGCCGCCGCCGACTATGTGCTCGGCAGCTCCATCCGCAACCTCGACCTGCAGCAGGATGTGGTTCAGCTGAACCTCTCCGGCGCGCTTCCGGAGCGGTTCGCGCTCCCCGCCGGCGCCATCGCCTTAGCGGCCGGCGTGGAGTACCGGCGGGAAACCTCGAAGCAGTGGTCGGATCCGATCTCCCGGGAGACGACGAGCTTCGCGGGCGTGCGCGGCGGGCCCAGTTCGCTGAACAACCGCGCCGGCGGCTTCCAGACCTTCAACCCGGTGCCGTTCGGCGGCAAGTACTCGGTGCGCGAGGCCTATGTCGAGGTGGGCGTGCCGCTGCTGAAGGACCTGCCGTTCGCGCAGTCCCTCGACCTCAACGCCGCCGCCCGCGCCGCGGACTACAGCAACTCGGGCCTCGCCACGAGCTGGAAGATCGGCGCCACCTACCAGCCCATCGAGGATCTGCGCTTCCGGCTGACCCGCTCGCGCGACATCCGCGGTCCAAACATCCTGGAGCTGTTCAATCCGCGCAGCACCAACGCCTCCAACGTCCTCTACAAGGGCGTGAACACCGGCTACACCGGATTCTCGACCGGAAACCCCAACCTGCTGCCGGAGGTGGCCACCACCACGACTGGCGGGGTGATCTACCACCCCTCGTTCATTCCGGGCCTGAACCTCTCGGTGGACCTCTACAAGATCGAGCTGAAAGACGCGATCGACCAGCTCGGCGCACAGGGCATCGTGGATGAGTGCGCGCGCGGCTCGGCGGCCAACTGCGCACTGATCCAGGCGGTGCCCGGCGGCTCGCTGATCATCACCAACCCGTACCAGAACCTGAACTTCCTGAAGGTCTCGGGCGTCGACATGGAGGCGGCCTACACCACCCCGCTCTTCGGCGGCGAACTGACCGTGCGAGCTCTGGCGAACTACACCTCTCACTTCGAGACCCAGACGCCGGGGAGCGCCCCGATCGACACGGCGGGCGACATCCACCTCAGCCAACCGAAATGGCAGGGCAACTTCCAGCTCACGTATGGCCATGGCCCGCTCTCGGTGTTCCTGATCGAGCGGTACGTCGGCGGCGGCGCCTATGACGTGCTGAAGGTCGAGGGGAAAGATCTCAACATCAACCACATCGACGCGGTCTACTACACCGACTTCACAGCCCGGTATAACTTCAGCGCCTTCGGCCGCGACCTCACCTATTTCGTGACGGTCAACAACCTGTTCGACAAGGACCCGCCGCTGGTCCCCGGCCCGAGCACCTTCCAGCAGCCGATGAACGCCAGTCTCCACGACACGCTTGGCCGGTACACGACCATGGGGGTCCGGTTCCGGTTCTGACGCCCCGTTCGACACCGCGTTCGCTTGAGGAATGATGATGACCGGGACCACACCCATCGAGCCGGCGTCGCCATCTGTAGCCGTCGGTCAGGCCCCGGCCGCAGGGGTGGGGTCAGCGAAGGGCCTGTACAAGTACTACGTGCTCGGCATCCTGCTGCTGATCTACATCGTGAACTTCATCGACCGGACGATCCTGAGCATCGTCGCCCAGCCGATGAAGGAAGACCTGGGACTCGCCGACTGGCAGCTCGGCCTGCTGAGCGGCCTGGCCTTCGCCGCCTTCTATGTGGTGATGGGCATTCCGGTCGCGCGGTTGGCTGAACGCGCCAGCCGCGTGAAGATCAT
>NZ_JAQGJL010000283.1 GCF_028290645.1 Devosia sp.
CTCGATGACGCTCTCGCGCGTCGCACGGATCGCCGCGATGGCCATCGAGCGGGTCTGGGCACCGGCGAAGAGGGCCTTGCGCGCCGCGTCGGCGACGAGCCGGTTCATCACCGCCTCCAGCCGGTCGTGGCTCGAGGAATGGATGTGGTCCGCCTTGGTGGCGGCGAACAGGATGCGGTCGATGCGCCGCGCCACCAGTCGTGTCAACGGATTGTTGTCGCCCTGCCGGAAGCAGGCGAGGATATCGGTCAGCGCCGTTTCGAGGTCGGCGACCGCCGCAGGCCCGGCATTCAGCGCGCGCAGTGTATCCACCAGCACGACTTGGCGGTCCAGTCGCGCAAAATGATCGCGGAAGAATGGTTGGACGACGATCGCCTTGTAGGCCTCGTAGCGGCGCTCGAGCATGGCGTAGAGGCTCGACGAGCGCACCGGGCCGGCCGGCGACGGAAGGGGGGCGAAGGTGAGCGCGGGGCTGCCCTCGAGGTCGCCGGGCATCAGGAACCGGCCGGGGGGCAGCGTGCTCAAGGCCCGTCCATCTTCGCGGCTGCGTCGCAGGTAGTCGGTGAAAGCTGCTGCCAGCCGTTCGGCATCGACGTCGGTGGCCTCTTTCGACGCATCCGACTGTTGGAGTTGGTTCAAGTACCGTTCAGCTTCGGGACGCGAAAGGGGCAGCTCTGCTCGCCAAAGTGCCTGATCGCTCCATTCGGCGAAGCTCAATGACAGCAGCGGCAGGTCCAGTAGCCACTCGCCGGGATAGTCGACGATGTCCAGATTCAGCACCGTCGGCCCGAACATGCCCGACACCCAGCGCTTCGACTGGAATTTCAGCGTCAGCCGTAACTGGCTGATCTTCCTCGTCGATTCCGGCCAGTGCGGGTGCTTTCCTGTGAGCGCGGCAAGGTGCTGCTCATAGGCAAAACGCGGTATTCCCGCGTCCGGATGCTCCGCCAGCCGCGCCCCGATGAACCGCCCCTCGGTCAGCGCCGCAAACCCCGGCAACCGGCCGCCGGTCAGGAGGTTGTGGATCAGCGCGGTGATGAAAATCGTTTTGCCAGCGCGACTTAGCCCGGTAACGCCGAGGCGGAGGGTAGGAGTGAACGGGGCGGCCGCCGCATCGGCGAGGTTCCCCAGCGCGATGCCGATCTCGTCGGTGATGGTGGTCGGCGATTGCGGCACGGGCGCTCCTCAAGTCCCGTGCGAAGGTAGGCGGTCGCGGGCCGATTGCAAGGCGCAACCCTTGGCAGCTCCTCGCGTTCCCCTCTCCCCAAGGAGGACAAGATGCATAAACCTGTCGTTGAAGTCGACACGACCATTGCCGCCCCGCCCGCCAAGGTCTGGAAGGCCATGCAGCAGGGCGCCATGTTCCCCGGCACCGAGATCGATACCGATTGGAAGATCGGCCATCCCATCAAGTTCACAGGCGAATGGGAGGGCAAGAGCTTTACCGATCGCGGCGAAATCCAGACTCTCTCCGAGGCGAGGGAACTCAGCTTTTCGCACTGGAGCGACAAAGACGGCTCCGGCAAACGCCCGCCGAGCTACCATGTGGTAAAGTACCAGCTGGAAGCGACCGGCGAACGCACCAAGGTGACGCTCAGCCAGTTCAACGAGGGCAGGGAGACCGAGATCGACGCCAAGACCAAGGCCGAGTTCGAGAAGAACTGGACCATGATGCTGGCGGGGCTGAAGAAGACGGTAGAGGCGCACTAACGCCCCGCCACCACCAGCGGCAGAGGGCACTAACTCTCCGCTACCACCGGGTCATTCCCGCGAAAGCGGGAACCTCCGTTTGCCGAGGCTCCGCAAAAACAGAGGTCCCCGCTTTCGCGGGGATGACATCGGTGGGTTGGGAGAAGTCACCTCAGACGAACTGAACGAATTTCGTTTATTCGTTCAGTCCTATCTTCGCCAGGTCATACGGCGTCGTCTGGTAGATCTCGTTGATCCAGTTCTGGAACAGCAGGTGCGCATGGCTGCGCCAGCGGTTTTCCGGCTCCACCGACGTGTCGCCATTGGGGAACAGGTTCACCGGCTGCTCCGGGTTGAGCCCCGCCTTCACGTCCCGCTCGTATTCATCCGCAAGGGAACGGTTGTCGTATTCGAGGTGGTTCAGCATGTAGAGGGCCGGGCGGACCTTGTCCTCGAGCATGCAGACGCCGATCTCGTCATTGTCGATGAGAACCTGCAAGTCATTGGAAAGACTGGACCTATCGATGTCGTTATAGCGGCTGACGGGGATCATCGGGCTGTCCGAGAAGCCGCGCAGCCACGGCGTCGGCCCGCCCGCGAGCTTGTGCCGGAAAACCCCGAACGCCTTCTTGGGCATACGGTAGCGCTTGGCCCCATGGAAATGGTGCAGCGCCGCCTGTGCCCCCCAGCAGATGAACATGGTGTGGTGCGCATTGGTTTCCGTCCAGTCCATGATCTCCAGCATCTCGGACCAGTACTTCACCTCCTCGAACGGCATATTCGCGACCGGCGCTCCGGTGACGACGAAGCCGTCAAACTTGCGCCCGCGCACCTCGTCCCAGGTCGAGTAGAAGCTCTTGAGGTAGTCCTCGGAGGTGTTCTTGCTCTGGTGGTCGGTGACCCGCACCAGCGTCAGGTCGATCTGCAGCGGCGTCGAGCCGATGAGCCGGGCGAACTGCGTCTCGGTGCGCTCCTTGTTGGGCATCAGGTTCAACAGCCCGATCTGCAGGGGGCGGATGTCCTGGCGCGCGGCGCGGGAGGAGTCCATGACCATGACACCCTCGGTTTCGAGGGTCTTTCGGGCCGGCAGGTGGTCAGGTATGCGAATGGGCATGATGTGCCTCTAAGTGGGGTTGCGATCGGGGAGGGGAAGCGGCGCCGGTGACGGCGCTATCGCATTCGCTTCCTGATCGCCCCCGCCACGAGATCGAGGAACTCGTCGCCGTCGCGCACGGTCGCAAGGTCGCTGGCCTCGATGGTGTAGCCGAAATTGTCCGCCAATTGCTGGTAGCGCGGCAGCCGGTCCCGCAGCAGCGCCTCGAAGCCCCAGGCGCCGAAAGCATCCGGATCGACCTCGCTGTCGAGCCTCACCTTGTTCAGCTTCTTGAACTCGGCCCATTTCGCGAGGAGGAAATCCGGCTGATAATACATGGGCTTGGGGTGCTCGCGGAAGCGGCCGACGAGCTCCTCGGCGTCATGCTCGGTGCCGCGGATGTAAAGCAGCAGCGTGCTCGCCGTCAGCGCCCTGATCACCGGATCCTCGGCGTTGGCCGGGTCCACCACCTCGATCAGCGAGCCGCCGGTGTCCGCGATGAAGTTCGAATAATCGTACAGCTTGTCGGCCCGCTCGATGAAATAGGGCACGTCCTCGAGAGCTGCGATCTCGGCGATCCGGTGCTGCTCCTGGCGCCGCTGGTACTCCTCGAGCGGCAGCCCGCCCCGCTTCACGTCGCCGGGCCGCCCCAGATAGGTCGAGAGCGGCGCTAGGTTCGAGAACGTGATGTTGCTGTCGATCTTGATCGAGTCCGAGCGCAGCAGGTTGCGCAGGAACGGCACCTTCATGGCCTCGGCCTTGAAGTTGTCGACGATGAACTCGCCCATGTAGCGCGTGCCGATACGGTAATCGGCCGAATAGTGGAACCACTGGTGCTTGCGCAGCAGTGCCGCCAGCCAGGTCTTGCCGACGCCGGCCATGCCGAACACCGTCACGGCGTGACTCGGCGCGCTCAGGAATTCCTCGGCGGAGTTGAACAGCATAGGGCGGGTCCGGGTTGGCGCATCGATTTAGACGATGCGCGCCGATGCGACAAGGGCAGCGCCCGGGCGGCAATTCCTGCCGCCTCCCCCGGACTCTTTTGCCCTGTTCTCGCCACATCCGTTATCGCTGGAGCAAAATACCCAACAAATTCAACGTCCTCCGTATCTGGCATCCGCCTTGCATCATATCTGCCGAACCCGCGTGTCCGCACGCCAATTGGGGGTATGGAGCAAACTATGGGCATCTACGGCGCTCTTTCGACCGCAGTCACCGGGCTACGCGCCCAATCTTTCGCGCTCGAGAACATCTCGGGCAACATCGCCAACAGCCAGACCACCGGCTTCAAGCGCATCGACACCGACTTCGTCGACCTGATCCCCGATGCCCCGCAGCGGCGGCAGACGGCGGGCTCGGTGCTGGCACAGTCGCGTTCGACCAACAACATCCAGGGCGACGTCAAGGGCACCTCGACCGAGACCAACATGGCGATCAGCGGCAACGGCTTCTTCATCGTCGAGCCACCGATCGGCCAATCGGACGGCGACACGCTATTCGCCGGCGCCAACTACTACACGCGCCGCGGGGACTTCGAGCTCGACAAGAACGGCTACATGGTCAACGGCTCCGGCTACTACCTCAAGGGCCTGCCGATCGATCCGACGACCCAGAACATCTCCGGCTCCGTGCCACAGGTGCTGCGCGTCACCAACTCGTTCCTGCCGGCGCAGCAGACCACGGCCGTCAACTACGAGCTCAACCTGCCGCAGCTCCCCAAGACCGCGAAATACCAGCAGTCCCAGTCTGCGGGCAGCGAGCTGCTTGCCGCCACCGACTTCCTCACGCTGACGCCGGACACGCCGGCGACCGTATCGGGCGCGACGGCTGTCGGATCGGCGGCGTCGTCGACGATCGTGCAGGCCGGCGAACCGCTGACGATTGCGGTCAACGGCGTGCCGGTGAACTTCACCTTCAACAGTGGCAGCGGCACCACGGGCGCGGACATCGATATTTCTGTCGCGCCGACTAATACGGTCGACGGGCTCCTCGCGGCGATCCAGGCGCAGCTCCCCGCCGGCACCACCATCGCGCGCAACTCGAGCGGTGCCATCACCGTGACGGCCGCCGATGCCAACGACACGATTACCATCACCGATGGCACCATCGGCTCCTCAAGTTCAGGCTTTGGCCTTGCCGACGGCACCTTCAATCCGACGGTTTCGGCGGCCAGCGCGCTCGCGGCGCGCGTTCCCACCATCAGCGCCGATGACTCCGATGCCTTCGTCTCGCAGTCGATCTCAGGCGGCGCCATCACCGTCTATGCCGGCAACGGTGCGCCGACCAACGTGCAGATGCGCTGGGCCAAGGTGAACTCCACGGCCAATGGCGGCGGCGAGCGCTGGAACCTGTTCGTCCTCACCAATTCTGAGGCGACAGGTACCGGGACGGCTTGGACGAAGGTAGGCGGCGACTATTCCTTCGGCGCCGACGGCTCGCCCAATCCGGCGATCGAATACACCGACCTGCCCGGCCTCACCGTGAACGGAATCACCATCGGCGATGTGCGCTTGCAGCACGGCGCCCATGGCCTGACTCAGTTCGCCGACCAGAACGGCACCGCCGAGGTGACCACGCTCAATCAGAACGGCTACGCGGCAGGCGAGTACGTGTCGGTAGGGGTCAACGACAATGGCCGCGTGGTGGTCTCGTACAATAACGGCCAGCAGCTGGAAGTGGCCCAGGTCGTCACCGCCAACTTCAACGCCGTCAACGCCCTGAAGCGCATGGATGGCGGCGTCTATGCGGCGACCTCGGAATCCGGCGAGCCGCTGCTCGACAACGGCGGGGTCATCGCCTCCTCGCTCGAGGCCTCGAATACCGACATCTCCGAGGAGTTCACCAAGCTGATCGTCACCCAGCAGGCCTATGCGGCGGGCACGCGCATCGTGTCGACCGCCGACCAGATGCTGCAGGAAGCGCTGAACATGGTCCGCTGAGGCGGATCCTGAACGGTCCGGCGCGTAGGTCGCGCCGGACTCCAACTTGGCTGGAGTAGGCTGGAATGGGGCTGTCGGTAACCCTGAGCAATGCGCTCTCGGGCATGAAGATAGGCCAGAGCGCGCTCGATACGCTGTCGAACAACGTCGCAAACTCGGGCACGCCGGGCTATCACCGGCGTTCGATCAGCGTCATCGACACGCTCGGCGTAAACTCCACCTATGCCCGGGAAGGAGCGCTGACCCGCACCTTCAACCAGAGCCTGCAGCAGCACTACACCAAGGCGGTGTCCGACACCGGCTTCTCAAGCGTCAGGGCGAGCTTCCTCGATCGGGTGCAGACGCTGTTCGGCAAGCCCGGCACGGTCGGCTCGATCGATAGCGCCTACAACGACTTCGAGACGGCGCTAGCTGCCGTCGCGACGAGTTCCGACAGCTTCGCCAACCGCGCCGACATGGTGCAGAAGGCCCAGGTGCTGGCGGGGACGCTGAACCGGCTCACCACGGACGTCCAGTCGCTCCGCCAAGAGATCGAGAACAAGCTGGCGACGAGCGTCGACGACATCAACAACCAGTTGCAATCGCTGGAAAAAATCAACGGCCGGCTCTCGGATCAGGGTATCGATCCGGGGTCGCGGGCGACGCTCCTCGATCAGCGGGACCGCCTGATCGGGAGCCTGTCGGAGCAGCTCGATATCCGCGTCAGCTATCGCAGCGACGACTCCGTCGCATTGATGACCCGCTCAGGCGTCGGCATCCTCGACAGCGAGGCCTCCGTCTTCTCGTTCGTGAGCGCCGGCGCCATCAACGCCAACTCGCGGTTCAGCCCGGACGACGCATTGAGCGGCGTGGGCAAGCTGTCCATCATGACGCCGGCCGGGTTCGAGATCGACATCGTCAAGCAGAACGTCCTGAGCTCAGGGGAACTCGCCGGCCTGATCGAGCTGCGCGACAAGTCGTTGGTGCAGGCGCAGGACCAGCTCGATGAGATCGCCGGTTCCCTGGCGCAGGCGATATCGACCGACGTGACGGCCGGCACGCAGGTGACCGCCGGCCCGGCCAATGGCTACGAGGTCGACATCTCGGGTGTCCGCAACGGCAACGAGTTCAGCTTCAAGTACCTGCAGGGCGGGGCCGAAAAGACCGTCCGCGTGCTGAGGGTCGACGATACCACCAAGCTGCCGATCGACTATGTCGATGCCAATGGTGCGCGGGTGATCGGGCTCGATTTCTCCGGTGGACCAGCCTCGGTCGCGAGCCAGCTGCAATCGCGCCTCGGTGGCGGCCTCGTCGTTTCAAACCCCTCCGGCTCGACGCTTCGGATCATGGACGACGGTGCCGCCGGCACCACCGACATGCTGTCGCTCGAAACCAGGACCACCGCGACCGGCCTGCAGACGGGTGGTCTCGGGTTCTCGCTGTTCGTCGACTACAACGACACCGATTTCACCAATGCGCTCGACGGGGTCGGACAGAAGCGCGGTTTCGCCGGGCGCATCGCGGTCAACTCCGCCGTCGTCACCGACAACAAGCTGCTGGTCCAGTACACCCCGACGACATCGATGGGCGATGCCGACCGGCTCAACCAGATCGCCGAGAATCTCGACGGCATGCGCTTTGCCGGCGGGCTCGGGTTGACCGGAACGAGCAGCAGCCTGCGGCTTGCCGGCACGGTGAGCGACTTCATCGCACAGGCGATCAATTTCCAGGGCAACACGGCAGCTGCGGCGCTCTCGGACAGCGACACGCAGGAACTGACGCTCGATGCCCTGGGGACGCGCCTCGACAGCGAATACGGCGTCGATGTCGACGAGGAGATGGCGCGCCTGATGGAACTGCAGACCGCCTTCGCCGCCAATGCGCGGGTGATGTCGGTCGCGCAGGAGCTCATGGACTCGTTGATGCAGGTCTGAGGGAACGCATTATGACAAGTGTCGGCAAAACGATGTTCCCGCTCGCCAACGGCATCAAGAACATCACCTCCATGAAGGAGCGCTACGACAAGCTGCAATCGCAGCTCTCGTCGGGCGAGAAGGCCTCGACGCTGGCCGAGATGGGCTCGGACCGCTATTTCGACCTGGCGCTGCGGCAGCGTATCGCCCGGATCGACGGCTATCAGCAGTCGATCACGACGGTGAATCTCCGGCTCGAGGTGCTCGACACGGTGATGAGCCGGCTCGATACCGTCGAGGCGGACGCGCGGGCCGGGGCGATCTCCGGTGGGGGCGGCACGACCGGGATCAACTACCAGACCACGCCGACCCTCGCCGCGTCGCGGTTCGACGAAGTGCTCACGCTGATGAATACCGATATTGCCGGGCGCTATCTGTTCGGCGGCAACCGCACCGACGACCGGCCGGTGGAGACACCCTATGACCTGTTGAACGGCGTCGGTGGGCGGGCGGGCTTCAAGCAGGTGGCGGGCGAGCGGAAGCTGGCCGATCTCGGCACCGATCACCTGGGCCGGCTCGACATCACCTCGGCGACGGACACGGTGACCCTGGCCGAGGACGGCGTCCACCCGTTCGGCATGAAGCTCTCCACCATCTCGACGACGACGGCGAACATCGCGGTCACCCCACCCGCCGGCAGCCCCCCGCAGCTCACGGTGCAGTTCGGCACGCCCCTGCCGGTCGCTGGCGACAAGGTGCAAATCAGCTTCACGATGCCGGACGGCACCGAAGAGCAGATCAGCCTGACCGCGACCACCGGCACACCGATCGCCGGCGAGTTCCAGATCGGCGCCGATGCCGATGCCACCGCGGCGAGCTTCGGAACGGCCCTCACGGGGGCGGTGCAGCACCTGGCCGAGACCAAGCTGGTGTCCGCCTCGGCCTTCGCTGCAGCGGACAGTTTCTTCAACGGCCAGGGCGAGCAGGTAATGCGCGTTGCGGGCCCGCCCTACGACACGTCGACGGGCCTCGTTCCCGCCACCTCTGCCAACACCATGCTCTGGTACAAGGGCGAAGACAGTCCGGACCCCCGCAATTCGGTGACCGCCCGGGTGGGCGAGGGGACCGTGGTCGGCTATGGCGTGCAGGCGAACGAGAGTGGCATCGTCAACCTGGTCCGCACGCTGGCCGCGGTGGCGGTGCAGAACTTCCCGGATTCCGATCCGACTTCGGAGGAGCGGTACACGTCACTCATGCAGCGCAACTCGGCGCGACTAGCCGACACCAAGGACAACAATCCGGGATCTCTCGCTGCCATCACGGTGGAGCTGGGGCTGGCCCAGAGCACTGCCGGCGCCATCGACGAACGGCACACCGACCACACCGCGCAACTTGGAAACATGCTGGAGCGTATGGAGACGGCGCCGACCGAGACCATCGCCATGGAGATCCTGGCGCTGAAGACGCGGCTCGAGGCCAGCTACCAGACCACGGCGATGCTGAGCCAGCTGTCGCTCGTCAACTACATGAGGTAAACGGCGCTACGTGCCCGGGACAAATGAAAAAGCCCGCGTCACCGCGGGCTTTTTCATGCCGGCAATGTTGCCTCGATCAGCTCTGGCCGGCGCGCAGGCCGGTGGCGATTTCGCGGTTGATGTTGATCAGCACCGTGAGCTTGTTGGGTGACGGCTCAGCCTGGATGGTCATCGTCTGCTTCATCACGAACAGGCCGAGATTGGCGATGTTCTCGCGCAGCGACTTGGGGAGCGGGCTCTCGTCGCCGGTCACCGAGCCGAGGAAGACGGTCCACAGCTTACGGTTGAACATCAGCGCGGCGGTCAGGTCGTGGCGCTCGTTCTCCCAGTCGTCCCTGACGCGCTGCATCTGGCCGGCGGCTCGAGAGAGGAGATTCGCCTCGAGGAGACGAGGATTGATCGTCTGCCTGCCTACCTGCTGGTAGGCGAGCGCCGCACTATTCTGCATTTCCGAGGAGTTCCTGCTCGTACTGGATCAGCTTCTTCGCAGCCTTGAGAGCTTTGTACAGCGAGCCGGTTAATATCTCGTTATTGATTTCGTCAACAATGCGGATTGTTGATGGCGCCGCGGTGATGATGTCATTCACCAGCTGAAAATAGTCCTGCGTCAGTCGTTCGACGTTCTCGTGAATATACATGAGCTGGACGGCCAGGTAGATGCGCTTGGCGGGACTGTCTGCGGTCTCGAAGGTCAAGATGTCCTTCTCACGCAGGATTGGCGCCTTGCCGTCGATGAACAGGCGAGTGCGCTGGTCAGAGTTGGTGATGACGCAATTGCCGACGATCAGGCGTTCGCCCGGCTTCAGCTCGACTTTGAGGGACATGCCGTTGGTCCGACCCCGTGATTCCGTGGACCAGCATACTGCATGCCGCCCGTCACCAAAACGCTACCGGCGCATCCGAATGCGAGTGTTCAGGACGTCGCGGCGGTGGTGGCCCGGAGCCGGCGAGCCATGACGCGCATTAGGTTGAGCGCAAAGTAGGGCGTCTCGCCGACGAGGAAGATGAACTGCTTTTCGCTGAGTGGCACCAGTTCGCCGGCGGTCTTGCCAACGGCGCTCGCGCTGCGGAACGAATGGTCGATCAGGGCCATCTCGCCGAACACCCCGTCCGGTCCGACCGTCTCGAGTACGCGGTCGCCGAGGCGGATCTCGACTTCGCCGGACTTTACCAGGTAGAGCTGCCGAGCTTCGTCGCCGGCATTGAAGATCACCTGGCCGGCGGAGAACGCCTCGGTCGAGGTATTGGCGGTCAGAATGTGAAAGTCGATCCCGTGGCTGTTCATGCTCGATCCCTGTTGCGCACAAGCATCCGTCGAATATGACGACCGCGTGACGCCTTGATGACGGGCGATCTGTTCATCGCCAAAGGCAAATCGAGGGAATCCCAAAAAAGAAAAAGGCGGGCCGGAGCCCGCCTTCGTCCTGTCTTCGACTTGCTTGTTAGAACAGGCGCAGCACGGCCTGGTCGGCCTGCGAGGCCATCGACAGCGCCGTTGAGGACAGCTGCTGGCGGGTCTGCAGGGCAAGCAGGTTCGCCGCTTCCTCGTTGGTGTCGGCAAGCGTCAGGTTCGCCGCACCGGTCTCGAGGGTATTGATCATGTTCTTGGTGAAGTCCTGGCGGTTCTGCACGATCGACAGGTTCGAGCCGAAGGCCGAAGACTGCGACCTGAGGGTACCAAGAGCATCCGACAGGGTGCCAAGCTTCGCGTCGATCGACGAGTCGCTGTCGAGGTCCGAGTCGGCCACGGTGGTGATGCCAAGCGTGGTGTTGTTGATCGAGGTTGCCGCGCCGTCGGAATCCTTGGCCTGGATGTCGATGGTCGAGGTACCCGTCTCGTTGAACGTCAGCTTGAGCTTGTCGCCGCGCAGCAGGTTGATGCCGTTGAACGAGGCGTCATCAGCCAGCTTGTCGAGCTGGTCGCGCAGTTCGTTGAACTGCTTGGCCAGGTTTTTGCGGACGTCATTGCCACCGATTTCGGCGGTAGTGCTGCTGCCGTCGACTTCACCGTCGGAGCCAACGCCGGTCACGGTCAGCGCTTCGGTCGAGAGGTTCTCGATGCGGAGCTTGCCGTTGTCGTTGGAGGCGCGGACCTTGTCCTTCAGCGACGTGTTGGTGTTGATCTCGGAGACGAGAGCATCAACGGTCTTCACCGCGCCGGGGGCGACCGCCGCAACACCAGCCGCCGACGTACCGGCGTCGAGGCCGATGCCGGTGAGGGTGGTGTCGGTGTCGGCGTCGGTCTCGGAGAAGTTGGTCACCGCGACAGACGAGGAAGCGCCGGTGCTCGACGAGGTCAGCACCAGCTTGGAGCTGCCGATCGAGGCGGTAACGCCGGTGACGC
>NZ_JAQGJL010000288.1 GCF_028290645.1 Devosia sp.
GCCCTCGTCCGCCGCAACTTCGAGACCGCCTGGACCGATGCCGACCGCGAGGAGCAACTGGTCCGCCGCGGCCGCTACGTCGAGTTCAACCTGCTCTACGACCGCGGCACCACCTTCGGCCTGAAGACCGGCGGCAACGTCAACTCCATCCTCTCCTCGCTGCCCCCCGAGGTGCGCTGGCCCTGAGCCGGTCTTACCAACCTTGCCGAAGCTTAAGCCGCCGGAAACTACCGCCCGGACGGGCCCGCTCCTAGATTCGAAGCGCCGGTGCAATCGCACCGCCCACGGTTCCAGCCAGCGCAACGGAGCCGCGATCATTTCGCTGACGAGGAGTTCAAGATGAACAAGACTCTCAAGGGCCTCGGAGCCACCACGATCACTGCGGCCCTGCTTTTCGCCGCCGCCGCCCCGGCATTCGCCTCGACGCCCCCCTTCACCCTCGCCGCCCCCGGCAAGGGCATGTCGGTCAGCGCTTTCGGCGAACAGCTCCAGACCTTCAACCGCGCCGAAGTCGCCGACCTGTTGCACGCCACCAAGGTGACCGTGGTGAGGTTCGATACCGCCTGGGCCGACGGCGGCGATGCCAGCACCGCTCTGGACACCCTCAACTCCAGCGACCAGTCGATCCACCTGCTGCGCGAAGCACTGAAGGCCGACCCCGCCGCCATGCGGCTGCTCGCCGCCAACCACATCTCGGTCAATCAGGTGATCGACATCGCCCCGGCCGGCAAGGGCGCGGTCCAGCTTTACGTCTCCTGATTCACGCTCCAGCCCGCGCGCCCCGGCGCGCGGGCTGCCAGCCCTCCGGCCCCGTCGCTGCCGCATTGTTGTGGCCACATACCCTGCCACCCACGATGGAGCAGAACCATGAAGTCGTTCGAATGTGGCACCCTCGTCCCGGGCTGCACCTGGCACACCGAGGCCAAGGAAAGCGCGGAAGTCGTCCGCCGCGCCGCCGAGCATCTCCGCACCGCCCACGGGGAGGAACTCATCCGTCCCAACATGGTCGACGAGATCAAGGCCCGCATCCACGAGAAGGACGAAGCCCTGCACTGACGGGTTTCATGTCTTGAGGAAACCCTGCCGCCGAACGTCAGCGGCAGGCAGCGGTTGGGGTTCACCTCCCGCCACCCCCACCGATGTCATCCCGGCGAAAGCTGGGACCCATTGCGCAGCCTGAACCGGAGGAGAGTTGGGTCCAGCTTTCGCCGGGATGACACCGAGTATGTTGCGGTTTCAGCGGTCTCGCAGGTCAGCGCCCTCGCCCGTTCAGTGAACTTTGAACCACTCTAGGTGGCTCTCGCCATCCCCAGCAACGCCTGCCGGTCGAGCACGAACCCGCTCTCGATCCAGGCCTGCTCCAGCCGCTCGAGCTCCCGCCCCAGCGCCCGGCCCGGCACCATGCCGAGGCCGACGAGGTCGTTCCCCCCGATCGGAAAGCGCGGCACGTCGAGCCGCCCCAGTTGTTCGATGACCGCGAGCTTGCCGGCATCGCCCCAGTTGGAGAGCGTCGCCGCCACCTCGATGCCGTCGGCCAGCGCCCCCGGAAGCCGATAGGCCGCCTCGTTGAGCCGGAAGTCCGAGATCAGCCGCGCCGCCGTGAGGATCATCTCGGCGGTGCGGATCTCGTCGTTCGACAGCCGCCACATCGCCTGCAGCCGGTCCGCCCCCAGTTCTGCAATGAGGATCGCCAGCCGCGCGCTGTATTCGGGCTTCCGCACCCGCCGCTCATAGGCATGCAGCAGCCGCACCGCCTGCTCCGCTACCGGCAGGATCTCCGCCTCGCGCATTGCCTTCAGCGTATTGGCGACGCGCGGCAGCGCCAGCATCCGCCGCATCTCCGCACCGACCCGCTCGGCCGCCAGGTTCCCCAGCGTATCCGCCGCCGCCCGGCAGGCCGCCAGCCCGTCGCGGTCCAGCTCTTCCCCCGCATGGCTCGCCGAGAAGCGGAAGAACCGATAGACCCGCAGCCGGTCCTCCGCGATCCGCTCGGCCGGCCTGCCGATGAACCGCACCTTGCGCGCGAGGCAGTCCTCGATGCCGTGGAGCGGGTCGTAGAGGCTGCCATCCATATCCGCATAGAGCGCATTGAGCGTGAAATCGCGCCGCATCGCGTCGCGCTTCCAGTCGGTGCCGAACCTCACCACCGCATGCCGTCCATCGGTCTCGACATCCTCGCGCAGCGTCGTCACCTCGGCCGTGAGCGTGTCGAGCATCAGCGTCACCGTGCCGTGCTCGATGCCGGTCGGATAGACCGAAAGTCCGGCGCGCTTCGCCCTCAGCGTCACCTCCTCGGGCAACAGCTCCGTCGCAAGGTCGATATCGGAGGCGTCGCGGGGCAGCTCCAGCAGCGTGTCGCGCACGATCCCGCCCACCGCACGGGTCCGTCCGCCGGCGCCATCGAGTAGCGCGATGATCCGCTGCGTTTCGGGCCGCATCAGCCATTCGGCGCGCCTGAGGCGGTCCTCGATTTCGCCCGACTTGTTCAACCGTTCTCCGGGCTCAATGCCAGATCATGGAAGCGACGTGTAAGGTTCGCTGTTATCCCCCAGATGACAAGCCCGCTGTGCTCGATTTGCCACGTACTGTGCTCCCGCTCGTTCCGCCGGATGTAGAGCGTCGTGAAGCTGCCGGGCGCCATCAGGTAGTCGAGCGGCACCTCGAACACCGATCGCACCTCGCCCGGATTGGGAATGAACGGCCCGCTCGGTTCGACCAGCGCCACCACCGGCGTGATCAGGTAGTTGGTGCCGGTATAGTAGAGCGGCATGAAGCCCAGCACCCGCGCCTCACTGCGGTCGAGCTGCACCTCCTCGGTGGCCTCGCGCAATGCCGCGTCCGCCGCGTCACGGTCGGTCGGGTCGACCTTTCCGCCGGGAAACGCGATCTGCCCCGAATGGGACCTCAGATGCGGCGAGCGCTCGGTATAGAGCACGGAAAGCCCCTCGGCGCGCCGCACCAGCGCGATCAGCACCGCGGCCGGCACCGGCGGCCGAACCGGCGGATTGTCCGGCACCCAGTCGGGCCACAGGTCGGCCCCCGCGTCGAACGGTTCAGGTTCGCGCAGCAGCCGGCCGCTGATTCTGGCAATGAGGGCGTCGTCGTGCGGCACCTGGGCTCCGGCAATGAATGATCGCAGAGATTGCGGACCGATCACCCGATGCGCAAGGGCCTACGACCGCTTGCTCGCGCCGAACGCCTTGATCGGGCCCGCCAGCCGGACCGCCATCGTCGGATCGTTCGAGTTGACCAGCACGCGGCTGGGATCCACCGGACCGGGAAACTCGATGGCGCCGGGCTGCGTCGGCACCCAGCCGAGCGGGCAGTAATAGTCCCGGTCGCCGACCAGCAGCACGAAGCTGCCTTCGCCGCGCTCGAGCGCGATCCGCGTCACTTCCTTGGCGAGGAGCTTGCCGGCGCCGCGCTTGCGGAAATCCGGGTGCGTCGCCAGCGGTCCCAGGAGGTACCCGTCAATGCCTCCGACGCTGATCGGCGTCATCCACACCGAACCGCACGCAACGCCATCCACCTCGGCGATGAGACTCAGCGATGCATCGATCGGAAAGCGCTCGCGCACCCGGAAGGCGGTACGGGCAAACCGGCCGGGGCCGAAGGCAAGCGCCTGCAGGTCCTCGACGAACTGGTCGTCCCTGGGAGTGGCGAAGCGAACGGAGGGCAGGCCAGATTGCGGAGGCGCTGCCTCGGCAGCGACGGAGACGGAAGGCGAGATCATGTGACGGGTCCAGGAATCGAGAGACGAGGACAAACGTGCCAGCGCGCGATTCGCACCAGCCACCGACCGATTACGGTCGTCGGGTCACCTGAAATGCCTTCTCCATCCTGGACGCCTCCTGACGTCTGAAACGCGCATTAGCACCGTGCCGGCCAATGCGTCCACGCAAAATTATGGAGATGCAGCCAAATTTCAAGACCGCAGGCTTCGATTTGCCCGCCCGGCTTCAACGCGCCCCCGGCATCGGCTCCTCGCCGCACGCGTCCGCCGTCTAGCGCTCGACCAGATTGTGGCGTCCGATCTCGGCAATGCCGTTCACCCCGGTAAGCCCCATGGTGACGTCCAGCTCCTTGCGGATGATCTCGATGGCCCGTTCCACCCCGGCCTGTCCTCCCGCGCCGAGCCCATAGACGTAGGCCCGCCCGAGTATGCACCCCCGGGCGCCAAGTGCGAGCGCCCGCATGACATCCTGCCCCGATCGAATGCCGCCATCGAACAGCACCTCGATGTCCGAGCCGACGGCGTCCGCGATCCTTGGCAGCGTCGATATCGAGGACGCCGTGCCGTCCAGCTGGCGGCCGCCATGGTTGGAAACGACGATCGCGGCAGCGCCCGACTTGGCCGCGAGCCTTGCATCCTCGACGTCGAGAATGCCCTTGATGAGCAATTTCCCGGGCCAGATGCTGCGTATCCACTCCACATCCTTCCAGCTCAGCGTCTCGTCGAACTGATGCGCGATCCACTCGGTGAGCGCCTTGACCCTGGCCTTGCCCCTGACGTGCCCCGCGAGGTTGCCGAAGGTCCGGCGCTTTCCCGTGAGGACGCTGTAGGCCCAGGCCGGCTTGGTTGCCATGTTGATCAGGTTCGCGATCTTGATCGCCGGGGGAACCGAGAGGCCGTTCTTGATGTCGGCGTGCCGCTGCCCGAGAACCTGCAGGTCGACCGTGAGAACCAGGGCGCTGCACCTGGCCGCAATGGCACGCTCGATGAGCGAGCGCGCGAATCCCCTGTCCTTCATGACGTAGAGCTGGAACCAGAATGGCTGCTCGACCGCAGCAGCGACGTCCTCGATCGAGCAAATGGCCAGGGTGCGCAGCGTATACGGAACCCCGGCGGCCTGCGCGGCACGACAGGCAAGGATTTCCCCGTTCCCCCGCTGCAGCCCGCCGATGCCGATGGGTCCGAGCGCAATCGGCAGAGCCACCCGTTCGCCCAGCATCGTGGAGCTCGTGCTTCGTCGCGAGATGTCGACGAGGACGCGCTGGCGCAGCAACACCCCCTCGAGGTCCGCGACGTTGGCCCGCAGGGTCTGTTCCGAATAGGAGCCCGCCTCCGCGTAGCCGAAGAAAGCTCTGGGCACCTTCCGGCGCGCCACGCGGCGAAGATCCTCTATGCAGGTCATCTTCGCCATTGCCGGGGCGCGACGAGCCTTGACGCGAGCGGGTGCTGCAGTCCGAACCGACGTAGTGGAGAGCGTATCCATTGCAAGGACCTCATGGCTGAAGTGTCGCGTTGCATGGCATCGTCTGTTTGGCCCGGATGTAAATTCACTAGCGGGTATACTGCGGCAACGGGTAAACTTGCCCCATGCCCCGTTCGACCATCGAGACACGAGAAAAGATCCTGCATGCGGCCTTTCGGCAGTTCCGCAAGACAGGGTTCTTTCGCAGCGGCATAGATGAGATCGCGGCAGCGTCCGGAGTCACCAAGCGCACCCTCTACAACCACTTCCCCAGCAAGGACGACCTGCTGGCCGCCGTGCTCGAAGCCCAGCACAAGCGCTTCTTCATGACCCCCGATCCATACGGCATCAGCCCGACCGGAGATGCGCTGAGGTTCATCGATGACCTGTTTCGCGAGCTGGTCGTCTGGTCGTCGAAAGCGAAATGGGCCGGATCGGGCTACACCCGCCTCGCCATGGAGCTCACGGATCTCCCGGGACATCCCGCGAGGCTGATCGCACGTCGGCACAAGTCCGCCGTTGAAACCTATCTCTCGGGGGTTCTGGCCGACGCGGGCCTCGATCATCCCGACGAGCGGGGGCGCGAACTGATGCTGCTGATCGAGGGCGCCATGCTGATGATCGTGATCCGCGGCGATCGCAGCTATGCGGACGCCGCGGCCGCTGCCGCGAGGACCCTGCTGATGCACCCCCGCACCACCTCAGGTTCCATCGCCGCAGAGCCGGCAGCCCGCTCCCACGAGACGACCTAGAAGTTCACGCACGCCTTCGGCGGCCGGAATTATCTTCGGTGATTTGTCGAATTCCGCACCGGCCGTTCGGCTATGCAGTGACGGCAGGCCAACCGGCCGCCCCAAGCGATTGAGGAGAGAAACATGACCCAGTACCTGGTCGCCATTCACCATCCCGATGACTACGACTCGTCCGTGGAAGACGAGGCCATGCGCGCCGACATCACCGCACTCAACGTCGAGATGGTGGCTGCCGGTGTCAGGATTTTCGTCGGCGGCCTGCAGCCGCCCAGCAGCGCGAAGTCGGTGCGGGCGAAACCCGACGGAAAACTGCTCGTCACCGACGGGCCCTATATCGAGACCAAGGAGCACATGGGCGGTCTCTGGGTGCTGGAAGCCTCGGACCTGGACGAGGCGTTGGCCTGGGGGCGCAAGGCCGCCGTCGCCTGTCGGGCGCCGGTCGAGGTGCGCCCGTTCCACTGACGCCGAGCAGCATGCCTCCAGGGTCCTGGCGGCATGCGGAACAGGTGCCTGCGTTGGCTCAGGCGCGTTTGCCAACCCGGTCAACGCGCTTGGGCCGTCGAATGGCGCGCACTTTGCCGCTGCGCCCGCCTCCGGCGAAGAACCGCTCGCCGCCATCGGACTCCAGCCCCGACCCGATTGTTGCCGGCGGCATGCTGAGCTTCTCCATCACGGCTCCCGTCTCCGGATCGACCCGCCTCAGTTCACTCTCCTCGCCCTCCCAGGTGCCATGCCAGAGCTCGCCATCCGTCCAGGTGACGCCGGTGACCATCCGGTTGGACTCGGTGGTGCGCAGAACCGCCCCTGTGCCGGCATCGATCTGGTGGATCACCCGGCCGCGGTGCTGGCCCACCCAAAGCGTACCCTCCGCCCACGCCAGTCCCGAGTCGCCGCCGCCCCCGGGTGCCGGAATCGTCGCCAGCACTTCGCCGGTCTTCGGGTCGACCTTCTGAATGCGGTCCTCGGCAATCTGATAGAGGTACTCTCCATCGAACGCTGTTCCAGCGTGCGCGGCGATATCGATGACGCGCACCACCTCGCCGCTTTCGGGATCGAACGCGTTGAGCCTGTCGCCGCTGGCAAACCACACGAGTTCGCCATCGAAGGTCACTCCGGCGACCTCCTCGACGCCAGGAAAGGGCCCATACTCGCGGAGGATTTCGGCTGCTGAATGTTTCATCGCTTCACTCTAGTCGTCCCGGCAGGGGACCGGGGAGTAACAAGGTCGTCGGGAAACCCGGCACCGACGGAGTCGTCCATCGGCGGGCCCGGCCATTTCCGAATGCCTGCGCCTTGCCCTCGATGGCAAGCGCATCCAGCGCGCGTTGCACGGTGCGCGGGCTCGTTCCGAGCGCAATTGCCAGTGCCGAGCTCGACCACGCCTCGCCATCGGCGAGGAAGGCAAGCACCGATCCATACTGTTCGTCGACTGGCGGAGCCAGCACCACGACGTCGCGTGCGCTGCGCGGCGACAGCGCAAAGCCGCGCTTGGTCGCGCTCACCTCCGCGATCGGCGCAAGCTCGGCGCGAAGCCTCCCCATCTCGACCCGCAACCGCGCGCGATGGGACTCGTCGACATGCCTCGCCCCGAAGGCGCGGGCGAGCAGTGCGCTTCGCGGCACGTCCGCGGGCCATGCCTCCGCCATCGCTCGCACCAGCGCCAACAGGACCGGACGCGTCGCCAGCGAGATCGCCACGTCATCATGCCGCACCACGTTGCGGCACGCATCCACCACCAGCGCCCCGGAACCGAGGAGGGCTTCGACCTCCTCCAGCCGCAGCGGGCGCTCCTCGCCGCGCGCGATCCGGCGTGCCATCGGTGTGACGAGTGCGATGGATGCGCTCTCGACCTCCGCAATCAGCGCGGGAATCCCCGCCTCATGCGCGGCGCGCTCCGCCCCGGCAAGCGCTGCCCGGGCCGGCGTCGTCTTCAGGCGCCGGATCGCGATGCCCGCAACCGTGAGTTCATATGCCGCCCTCGACGCCGGCGGGAGCAACGCGGCGTCGAGGTCGTCGAGCATCCGCTCCGCCTCGTCGAGGTGGCCGACGAGCAGCAGCCGCCGAGCCTCGATGTTGCGCGCATGCGCGGCATTGATGCGGTCGCCCCGCGCTTCGAGCGTCATCCGCGCCGCCTCGAGGGCTTTGGACGGCCACGAGAGGTCGCGCGACACCAGTGCGATTTCCGCTTCGGCGACGACACACCGCGCACGCGCCACCGCTTCCCGCGGGCCAAACCCCCGCGCCGCGCTCTTCAGCAGGGCCTTGGCGCGAACCAGGTCGCCCAGCCGCGCCATCACGATGCCGCGCAGCGCCAGTGCCGGCGGGTCGTCACGCAGCGCCACCCGCTTCAGCGCGCCGAGCGCGTCACCGGCCGCCAGGGCATGGGCAGCTGCCGTGATCACAGCATCCATTCAAATCCCGCCACACTTGTAACTCTCGCCCCTTCGAAGACCGGGGCTACACCCCGGGTCACCAGCCGCGGCCACACCGGCCGCTGCCAGTCAACCAGGAGCACCAGATGCTTGATACCATCGATCTTCATGATTTCTCGACCGTGATCCTCGTGGATCAAACCCCCAGGGCCGCGTTCGACGCCATCATCAATCCGCGTGCCTGGTGGGGCCAGGACATCGACGGCAACACCGACACACTCGGTGAAGAGTGGAGCTATCGCTACAAGGACATCCACTACAGCAAGCACCGGACTGTCGAACTCGTTCCCGGCCGCAAGGTCGTGTGGCACGTCGTCGACGGCACGCTGAACTTCGTCAAGGACAAGTCGGAGTGGCAGGGCACCGACCTCGTATTCGATATCGCCGAGAAGGACGGCAAGACCGAGGTCCGCTTCACGCATCGCGGGCTCGTGCCGACCGTCGAATGCTTCGACGCCTGCTCCAGTGGCTGGAGCGGGCTCATCACCCGCAGCCTGCGCAACCTGATCGAGAGCGGCGGGGGAACTCCGGACGACTTCGAATAACGGTTCGATGGCGGGCAGCCCCAGGCGCTGCCCGCCCCTCCGCGGATGGCCCCGAGGCTGCCGGCGGGCCATGGTTCTCATTGCAAATCAGATGGACAGGAGTGTCCACGGGCTGAATAGTGAGCAGATGGTTCAAAAAAACGTTGCTCTGGTTCTCGGCGGTGGTGGGGCCGCCGGAAATGCGTGGCTGATCGGTCTCATCGCGGGCCTCGCCGAAGCTGGTGTCGATCTGACAGAGGCCGCCGATCTGGTGATCGGCACCTCGGCCGGCGCCAATGCGGCAGCGCAGGTACGCAGCGGCATACCGCCGGCTGATCTGCTGGCCGCGGTGCTGTCTCCGCCGCCGGTTCAGCCGGCCGGACAGAACCGGCCGCCGCCGCCGTCACTGCCGATGGAAACGGTGTTCGAGCGCATGCGCGCCATTTCCGCCGCCGCCACCACGGCAGCCGATCTGCAACGGGCGATGGGCGCGTTCGGGCTGGAGAGCGACGCCAGATTCGGACCGGAGGTGGCGCAACAGCGGCGCGCGCTGGTCGCCGCCAGATTGCCCCGCCCCGACTGGCCGGAGCGGCCGATGATCGTGGTGGCCGTCGACGCGCACACCGGCGAGCTTGCCGCGTTCGACCGCGATTCCGGCGTCGAGCTGGCTGACGCGGCCACCGCGGCCACCGCATTGCCCGGTGCGGGGCCCACGCACAGCATCAACGGTGTGCGTTACATCTCCGGTGGCGTGCGCTCCGCCGACAATGCCGACCTTGCCTCCGGCTATGCGAACGTGATCGTGCTCTCGCCGTTCGGCGGACGGACCGGGCCGCTGCCGGCAGGCCAGTTCGAGGGCCTGCGCAGACCGCCGGGCGCGGACCTCACAAGCGAGGTCGAGGCCCTGCGCAAGCAGGGCAGCCGCGTCGAGGTCATCACCCCGGACGCCGATTCCCGAGCCGCAATGGGCACCAACCAGATGGATCTGGCGACCCGCATCCCCTCCGCCCGTGCCGCTTACGCCCAAGGCAAGCAGGAAGCGACCCGCCTCACGTTCCTCTGACGATGGTGACGCCCGGCCCGACGACGCCGAAGGGCATGCCCGAACCTATCGCAGGCTGAACGGGGGGTAGGCGTCCGTCACCAGCAGGAAGGCATAGGCCCACACCCGCGTCGCCCACCGGACGACGCCCACGACGAAGTCGAACAGCCCGCGCGGATAGCTCCCCGTCACGAGGATGATAACCCATGCAATGATCGTCACCACCACGACTACGATGCCGAGCACGAGCAATGCAATGTAGTGGGGCATGGCGAGCAGCCATTTGACCAGCGGCAGCCAGCGGTTCAGGTCGCGCTCCACCTCGGGATAGGTGACCTCGAGGTGAACCGACTGGGCATCGACCGTGGACGGATACCGGTCGGTCAGCAGCAGCAGATAGGCAGTCACCCGTGCCCCGAACCGGCCCAGCTCCAGGGCGAAATCGAACCACCAGCGCGGGTAGCGCTGCCGGAACACGATCATCAGTGCCGTTGCAACGAAGAGGCCCGCCGAAACGCCGCCGGCGCCCGTCTCGACCACCGTGCCGGCCTGGTTGACGACGCGATAGGTGTCGGTACCGGTGAGCAGCGTCAGGATGACAAGGATCGGAATGGCCCAGATCAGCGGCAGTAGCGTGGAGAATCGGTCCAGGTGTTACGGATAGTCGATTTCGAGGCGAGACGCATAGGGAGTGGTCTCAGGCATTTCGTACCTCGCGCGCCGGGGACAACCTCGTGGCCCCGGGGCGAGCAGGGTCGACGTGGACCAACCGTTATCAGAGTCCGCAACGGCACACCAATTCGCCGCACCGGCGGGGTTCCCATTCGAGTTGTCGCGGCGCGCCAGTGCAACCCGGCCGCCGGTCGGCGGTTAGGGTCCGTCGGAGCCATCCCGCGCTCCGCCCGCAAATGTCCTGCGGAGGCGTGGCCTCGGCGCAGTGAACGCTTCACAGTGAGGACCCAGCATGACAACCATCGGTTTCATCGGCAGCGGCCATATCGGCAGCACCCTGGCGCGACTGGCGGTCGCGGCCGGCTATGACGTCGTCCTCTCCAACTCACGCGGCCCCGAAACGCTGGCCGATCTCGTCACGGAACTTGGCCCCCGGGCGCGGGCGGCAACCCCGGCAGAGGCAGCGGCGGCCGCCGACATCGCGGTCGTCACCATTCCGCTGAAGAACTACCTGCAGGTGCCGGTAGCCGAACTGGCCGGCAAGACCGTGATCGACACCAACAACTATTACCCGCAGCGCGACGGCAGGATCGCCCGCCTCGAGGACGAGAGCACCACCAGCAGCGAACTGCTGCAGGAGCACCTGCCGGCCTCGCACGTCGTCAAGGCGTTCAACAACATCACCTACAGCCACCTGGCGACCCGCGGACGCCCGGCCGGCGCCCCCGACCGCACCTTTCTCCCCATCGCGGGCAATGATGCGGAGGCGAGGAAACAGGCCGCCGGGTTCCTCGACGCCATCGGCTACGGCGTCGTGGACGTCGGCCCGCTCGCCGAGGGCTGGCGCTACCAGCGCGACACCGCAGCCTATCTCGGCGACGGCAACCCCATCAGCGAATCGGACCCGAAAACCCGCCTCGCAGCAGCCATGCGCTACCGCGACATGCGGTAGCGCCCCCCGTCGTCAACCCGGCAAGCGGGCTTCACCTTCGTTGAGCCGCAGCAAGATCGAAGCGACCAGGTCGCGCATCCACTTGTGAGCCGCATTTGCAGTCGAGCGCTTGTGCCACACCCCTACGATCAGCGCGGGGTCGATGGGAAACGGCAGCGGATAGAGCTCAAGTCCCAGCGCCGGGGCGACCTTTTCTGCAAACTGCCGGGGGACGAGTGCAATCAGGTCGCTTTCGCTTACGGCGCGGCAAACGCCGGAAAAAACCGGCATCGTCATGACGACCTTTCGTTCGCGCCCCGTCCGTGCGAGCGCGTCGTCGCCCATGGCCCGGAGTTTTCCTTCGGGGGAGAACAGCACGTGGCCCAGTGTGCAGATGAGGTCCAGGGGCAGTACCTCGCCAGGGGAAACCTGCGCTTTGGCGATCTCGGGATGACCCTTGCGGGCGATCGCGGTGAAGCTCGACCAGAACAACGGCTTCCGGTCCGTCCAATCGGGGAAGCCGGCATCCGGTATCAGGGCCATGTCGGCTTCGTAGCGCTCGAGGGACGTCACGTAGCTTTGGGGGACGAGATCGACGAGTTGTACGCGCATCCCGGGCGCCCGCGTCTGAAGCGCATGGGCCAGCTCCGGCATGAGGCATTCGGCAAAGAAGTCGCTGCCGGCCAGTTTGAACGTCTGCGAAGCGGCAGCCGGATCGAAGGCTGCCGGTCCCGCCAGGAGCTGCTCCAGCCGATCGAGTTCCTCGTGCACCGGCATAGCGAGCGAGCGCGCATAATCGGTGGGCGACAGCCCCTGCCCCTGACGAACGAAAAGCTGGTCCTTCAGCGAGAGACGCAGCCGGGCAAGGGCCCCGGACACCGCAGACTGTGACATCCCCAGCCGCTCGCCGGCCTTGACCGTCGACCCTTCCCGCAGGATCGCGTCCAGCACTCGGAGCAGGTTCAGATCGAACGTCGCAAAATTCATTCTGCCGATAGCTTCTATGTGATCAATCGATTTCTCACATACCCTCAATGCCGGTAGACGATCAACAGCGAGGGATGCCCGTGCCCGCTGAGGGAACAAAGCAGCGGCCCGGCACAGCCTTCGATTCACCGGCCCGCCTTTGGGCACAGAACAAATCTGGCGCTCACACCTGACCAGGCATCGAAAATGCAAAAACCGATCATCTACCACATTCCGGTGTGCCCATTCTGTCAGCGGACCGAAATCCTGCTGAACCTGAAAGGGCATCCCGACGCCGTGGAGTTCCGCGTCGTCGACATCACAAGGCCACGGGATCCCGTGCTGCTGCAGAAGACTCGCGGGACCACCGCCCTCCCGGTCATGGAAACCGAAGACGGGGGCATCCTCAAGGAAAGCCTGGTCATTCTGGATTACCTCGATGAAACGATCGCCGGCGGGCGACAACGCCGGAGCGATCCGTTCGAACATGCGATCGAACAAATGCTGATCGCAAAGGAGGGTCCTTTCACCACCGCGGGCTACATGCTCGTGATGAACCAGGACCGCGATGCGCGACAGTCCCATCAGGACAAGCTCCTGAAATTGTTCCTTGAGATCAATGATTTCCTGATGGAACACAGCCCACGCAGCGATTTCCTGTTCTCGAATTTCGGGCTCGCCGAAGCGGTTTTTACCCCGATCTTCATGCGGTTCTGGTTCCTCGAATTCTACGAAGGCTTCGACCTGCCGGCAGGCCCGGGGTTCGATCGTGTGCGCCGCTGGCGACAGGCCTGTCTTGCCCATCCCGCAGCGCAGCAGACCTCTCGCGAAGAGGTCGTGAAACTCTACTACGATTATGCTCTCGGCGCCGGGAACGGTGCGCTGCTGCCGGGGCGCGAGAAGTCGAGCTTCGTGCTCGAACCGCACTGGAAGACCCGCCCCTACCCACCGGCCGAAAAATACGGCCACCCGGCGAGCGATCGGGCCTTGGGGTTGCTCTGATCTGCAAGGTTCGATCGTCCACACATGACCGGCCGCAAGCGAGCCGCTTCCTGATCAGCCCAGGGGCATCTATGAGATTGCAGCTTTGCTGGGGGACGTTCATGCAGGGTATCGAGCTTTCGCGCCGCTTCTACTTCGATGTGGTTCGGCCTTGGTTGAGTTCCGCTGCGCCCGGACTCCAGCATTCGGCTGCCCTGGTCGGATATGGCTCGGAGTTGCTTGGTCTGGATGACGAGATGTCGAGGGACCACAACTGGGGTCCCAGGGTTCATCTGTTCATCGATCGCGGAAGCTTTGACGATCATGCCCACCGGCTGGTGAGCGAGTTTTCGACGGCCGCGCCGACGCACTTTCTAGGGGAGCCGATCGGATGGCGCAGCCGGCCTCATCCCCCGGCAAGCGGCAAGGATGCCGTTGGCGTCCTGGAGCACGGCCTCGAAATCCACACCCTGGAGGCTACGCTGGAACGGCTGCTGGCCGTTCGGTCCGTGGACAACCTTGGTCCGCTGCATTGGCTGGGTTTCGCCGAACAGCGGCTTCTCGCCTTCACGGGAGGTGCCGTTTTCCACGATGACGACAAGCGCCTGACCAGTGCCCGAACCGCACTGGCCTATTTCCCGGACGACGTGTGGCTTTACAAGATCGCCTGTCAGTGGCGGCGTATTGCCGAGGAGCAGGCCTTTGTTGGCCGAGCTGGACAGGTTGGCGACGATCTCGGCTCCCGTGTCGTCGCGAGCCGGCTCGTGCGTGACGTCATGCGCATGGCTTTCCTGCTCGGCCGCCGCTATGCACCGTACTCGAAGTGGTTTGGTAGCGCGTTCGGAAAGCTGCCCTTTGCCGAAATCCTCTCGCCGCTGTTGCAGCGCGTGTTGCTCGCCGAGCGATGGCAGGAGCGCGGAGAGGCACTGGCCTCGGCCTATCTTGCGCTGGCGCATCGCCAACTGGCGGACGGCATCGGCGGCGAGTTCGAGCCGGTCATTGGTCCCTACTTCGAACGGCCTTTCACGACGATCAATGCCGACGACCTGGTCGAGGCAACCATCAGGAGGATCGAGAACCCTAGGGTCAAGGAGCTACCGGTCGTCGGCTCCCTGGACCAGGTGAGCGATCTGACCCCCCTGCTCGAGAATCCGTCCGCGTCGCAACGCATGATGACGGCGCTGTTAGGCTGACCCGCAAGCGTCTGCGCGGGCGAGGAGAAAGGCCGCTTCCCGGGCGTTGCGGGTGAGACTCGCCGCTGCCTCGAATTCGTAGCGGGCCTCGGCGAGGCGTCCGGCCCGGAACAGAAAGTCGCCTCTGGCCGCCGGCAGGGGCGCATAGTGGCGCAGCGCGGCGGCGTCGCCGATCTCGTCCAAAAGGCTGAGGCCCGCTTCGGGCCCGAAGGCCATGCTGTGGGCGATCGCGCGATTGAGATCGACCACGGGCGACGATGCGACGACGCGCAGCCGGTCATAGAGCGCGGCGATGCGCTGCCAGTCGGTATCGGCGGCCCGCCGCGCGCGGGCGTGACAGGCGGCGATCGCGGCTTGCAGCACATACGGGCCCCAATTCCCCCCACTGCCTGCGCCCAGCGCTTCGGCGCGGGCCAGCGCATCGAGGCCCCGGCGGATCAGCAACTGGTCCCAGCGCGCGCGATCCTGCTCGGTGAGCGGTACGAAGCCGCCATCCGGGCCGCTGCGCGCCCTGTGGCGCGACGCCTGGATCTCCATCAGGGCGAGGAGGCCGAACACTTCGGCGTCCCCGGGCATCAGTCCGGCGAGGATGCGGCCGAGCCGTTGCGCCTCTAGGCAAAGGCCCGGCCGGACGAGGTCGTCGCCCGTCGTCGCCGCATAGCCTTCGTTGAAGATGAGGTAGATGACCTCGAGCACCGAGGGCAGCCGCGCCGCCCGTTCGGCGCCCCGCGGCACCGCGAACCTCAATCCGGCCCGGGTGATGGCCTTCTTGGCGCGGACGATACGCTGCGCGATCGTCGCCTCGCTGGTGAGGACAGCGCGGGCGATCTCGTCGGTCGT
>NZ_JAQGJL010000295.1 GCF_028290645.1 Devosia sp.
GTGAACTTGAGCCGCTGCACCGCGAAGGCAAAGAGCAGCAGTGGCACGGCGGTGCCCGGTCCGGTAAGGACGAGCAGGAACAACGTGTAGGGGTCGGCGTGGACGCCGATGCCGCCATCCTGGATGAAGGTGAAGATCAGGAACGCCGCGGCGACCGGCGACAGCACCAGCGTCTCGACGAACAGCCCGGTGATCGAGGAGGCCTTGGCGGTCTTCCTCAGATAGCCATACAGCGAGAAACTGAGCGCCAGCCCGAGCGAGATATAGGGCACGCCGCCGATGCCGATGGCCTGGATGCCGATGGCGACCACCGCGATGGCGATGGCGACGCACTGCCAGCGGTTGAGCCGCTCGTTGAGCAGCAGCATGCCGGTCGCGACGTTGACGATGGGGTTGATGAAGTAGCCGAAGCTGGCTTCCAGCACCTGGTTGGTCTCGACCGCGTAGACATAGAGCAGCCAGTTGCCCGCGAGCACGAAGGCGCCGAGCGCCATCGTGCGCACCGCGGCCCAATCGCGCAGCACCGCGCGCACCTCGGCCGTCCGGCCGCCGACGATCATGATGACGCCCACCACCACCAGCGACCAGATCGTCCGGTCGGCGACCAGAGTGGTGGGGCCGACATGGCGCAGCAGGTTGAAAAGCAGCGGCAGGAAGCCCCAGAGGAGATAGGAGGCGATGCCCGCGGCGAGGCCGCTTTCGAGCCGTTGCTCTTCAGTGCTGGTGACGGACGCCAAGGCCTAGTCCTTCCGGGCCGGGACGCCCTCCTGAGTGGCCGGCCTTCTAGCAGCCGCCCCGGTCCCCGACAAATCAGATTTGTGATCGCCATCAGCGGCCGACTTGATGGGGATCAAACCAAATCGCCACCTGCCGCGTTAGACCGATGCAACAACAGCTAGGAGTAAGCCCATGAAAGCCAAGGTCACCTGGATCCTCATTGCGGACGGGGCTACTGCCAAGGTGTTCGAGCACTGCGGACCGGGCAAGGGACTGAAGCCCGTCGACGACCTGATGTTCGAACAGGCGCCGTTGAAGGCCGGGGAGATCATGGCGGACCGGCCGGGCCGCAGCATTTCCTCGATGGGCTCCGGGGGACGGAGCGCCATGGAATACTCATCGGACCCTGTGGCCGTGCGCGAGCGCCGCTTCGTCGAAAACGTCGCCGAACAACTGGAGCGCAAGCATCAACAGCACGCCTTCGACCGGCTGATCGTCGCCGCCGCGCCAACGGCGCTGGGCGACCTCCGGCCGGCCTTCAGCAAGGGCGTCCGCGACTGCATCGTCGCCGAGCTGCCAAAGGACCTGACCAACCTGCCGACGGCGCAACTCGAAGGGCATTTCGCCGATCTGCTGCCGGTGTAGGTTGCCGGGGCGGCTAGAGTGCCGCCCTCCCTACTTCAGGAACTGCACCGTCGAGAGCATCTGCCCGGCGCGGAAGGCGGCCGATGTCGCGCCCTCGGGAATGCTCCAGTAGACGAACTGCGTCGAGCCGAAACCGGGCTCGACGTAGTAGAAATTCTGGAACAGCAGCGGCGCATCTGGCGTCACGACCTGGTACTCGATGACGTTCCACGCCTTGCCGCCGATATTCTCGAGTCGCTCGCTGACGATGGTGACGTTCTCAGGCTTGGCGTCGGTCGCCGCCGCCGTCGCATTGGCGAGGATGGCCTCGCGGAACTGCGAGACCGGCCAGGCGCCCTTCTCGTTGATGATGGTGAAGCCGATGGTCTCGTCGCTGGAGTAGTAGAGGAACTCCTGGTCGCCGGCCGGCGTCTGTGCGGCCCAGCCGGTATCGTCGACACAGGCGCTCAGCTTCACCTTCGTGCTGGTGATCGTTTCACAGGCCAGCGTCGGCGTGCCGACAAGCAGCCCCGCCATGGCGGCAAATAGTACGGTCTTCATCATTCTCGAGCCCCATGCCTCGGTGAACTCCCGGCCGGAGTTTGAGGCGACGGCAATAGGGATGGCAAGGTCGATTATCTGCGGGAGCCGAAGGTTTGATGATTTTTCCGGCGTGTGCCGACGTCCCTGGCCCGGTCGGGCCACCCGGGAGAAGTCCCGCGCAGGCTAGTCCTCGCCGTCTTCGCCATCATCATCCCCCTGCCCTGTCACCGCCTCCAGGAACTCCAGCAGCAGCGGGTTGAACAGGTCGGGGCGTTCGAGGCTGGGGAGGTGGGCGGTGTCTTCGAGGATGACCGCGAAGCCGTTCTCGACTTCCTCGGAGAGTTCCTCGTGCAGCGCGATGATGTCGGCGCAATCGCGATCGCCCACGATCAGCAGGGTCGGGGCGGTGATGGCGCCGACATTGTCGAAGGCATCGTCGGGGAATTCTTCCTGGGTGAGCTTGGGGTGGTTCAGGGCGATGGCGTTCATCTCGAGGAAGAGCTCGCGCGCCGGGCCCTGCACGCGGCCGGCTTCGCTGGTGGGCCCGTCGAGCCAGAGATGCGCCTGGACCCGGTTGACGGTATCGAGATTGCCCCGCTCGCGCGCATAGTTGATCGGGTCCTCGAGCTCTTCGACTTCCTCGGGCACCTCGTAGCCATGCGCCCCCGACACCGCGGTGCCGACAAGGACGAGGCCAATGGTCCGTTCTGGATGCTCCAGCGCGAAATCGATGGCGAGACCGCCGCCCATCGAGCAGCCGACCAGCACCGCGGCGTGGATGCTCAGCCGGTCGAGCACGGCCTCGAGATCGACCAGGTGGTTGAACGGCACGTCGCTGGTCTCGGTCTGGCCGAAGCCGCGCCGGTCATAGGAGATGACATGGAATCCCTCGTTGGCCAGCTCCCGCATCTGCTCGGACCACATCCGCCGATCGGCAACGCCGGCATGGAGGAACACCACCGGAATGCCGAAGCCGTCCGCCTCGCCGCGGATCAGCGCGCCGTCAAAATCGATCTCGAAGGGGGCGGCCATGGCAGGTCTCTGGAGGAAAGGGAAAAAGCCGGACTAGCATTCCGGGCGGCGCGACGCCAGCGGGGCGGCTAGCGCACCGCGACGATGAACAGCCGCGGAAAGCGCAGCAGGACCTTGCCGTCGATGGTGCGCGGGTAGGCGCCGGCGATCAGCTCGAGGTAGCGGGCGAGGAAGTCCTCGCGCTCCTCGGGCTCGAGCGGATCGATGAAGGGGCGGAGGCCGGTGGCCTTGACCCATTCAACGATGGCCTCCGGGCCGTCGAGCACATGGTTGTAGTCGGTGTGCCAGATGTCGAGGCGGCGGGCGGTGGGGCGCAGCGCGTCGTAGTAGATACGGACCGGCAGCAGGGCGGAGCGGGCGGCGTGCTTCAGGCGCTCGGCCCATGGGCCATCGGCGGCGACCTGCCGCATCAGCTGGTGCGATGGCTCGCCGACATTGTCCGGCATCTGCACGGCGAGGACGCCGCCCTCCAGCAGCGCGGCGGCGATGCGGGTCAGCGCCACCAGATGCTTGGGCACCCATTGGTAGATGGCATTGGCGAAGACGAGGTCGGTGTCGGGCTCCGGCACCCAGCTGTTGGCGTCCGCCTCGGCGAACCTCGCCAGAGGCACGCGCTGCCGCGCCTCGGCCAGCATATTGGGGGAACTGTCGAGCCCGATCACCTCGGCGGAGGGGAAGCGCTCGACCAGCAGCTCGGTCGAATTGCCGGGTCCGCAGCCCATGTCGACGATGCGGCCCGGCGCGGTGAGCGGCACCTGCGCGAGCAGATCGCGCGCCGGACGGGTCCGTTCGTCCTCGAACTTGAGGTAGATGGAGGGCGACCAGTCGGCCATGATGCACTTCCCGCGTGGTGTGGCGACGAGATAGCCTAAGGGCATCCGCTTCGTCCACCGCCAGCCGCTGGCACCCCCTTCCGGCCTTCTCGCCGCGAGGGTCAGGCCTTCTTAGCGCGCGGCGTCGACCAGAGGGCATAGCCCAGCCAGATCAGGGCGAGGCCAACGGGGATCGTCACCTTCGACTGGTATTCGAAGGGCAGCAAGGCAGCCACGGGCGCCAGCGCCGTTCCCACGGCTAGCAATGCGCCAGCCCAGCGCGGCAGCACCCCGGCGCGGAATGTGGCGATGCCGAAGATCAGGCCGCCGAGGATGTAGAGCGGCCCGGAGATCAGCCACAGCGTCGGCAGCATGCCCAGGTCGATCCCGGGCGGGCCGGTGAACATGGCCATCAGGCCATCGACGACCCGCGGCGCCTCCGTTGCTAGGATCGGCAGCAAAAGCGTCTCGATGAAGCTGAAGCACAGCACCAGCGCAAACCAGAGGCTGAGCATGGCAAAGCCGATCAGGCCCAGCCAGCCGGTCTCCTCCACCTGCCGCGTATAGATGCCGACCAGTCCCAGCAGTCCCAGGAACGCCATGGTGCAGGCCAGCACATGGACGAAGGCCCAGGTGGGCGTGGTGACCGAGGCGAGCAGGTTGAGCGGATGGAACAGGCCAACCAGCACATAGCAGATGCCTGCCACAATAGCGGCGAGGCCGCTCCAGCGGCTGAGCGTCGAGGCAGTGATCTTCATCTGGGGTCCCTTGGGTGTTGAGGAAGTCTGGACGACGGCCGGTGCGACCGGGTTGGACTGCGCTCGTTTGCGGTCGGTCGCGTCACCGGCCAGGGCCCGCTGGGGCGACCGCGAGCCGGCCCCTTTGGCGCCGGCGGATCAGTCACTCCGCCACGCCGAGATTGAAGAGCCAGGCGCCATCCATGTTGAGCGTCCTGCTCGTGTCGTCGAGCGGCCCGAAACTCATGATCACCACCAACATCGCGAGAGCCTGCGTCCCGGCCCCTTGCCCGATCGCGTAGGCGCGCCGCATCCAGCCCTGGTGTGTCTCGACGTCTCCCCGCCGGATGGCGGCGTAGCCAAGCACCAGGAACGCGGCCATGCCCGAACCGGCGAGCAGCCGGAAGCCGTGGAGGAGCGGCGTGTCGGCGGGAATGATGGCGTAGGTCATCGCCATCCACAATCCCGTCAGCGCCGCGACCAACCCCATGGGGACGAGCACGCGTCCGGCGCTGCGGTGCCAGCGCGGATGGTTGCGGCGGAGGCCCGGTGAGAACTGGAAGGCGCCGACCACGCAATAGATCGTCACGGCGATGATGTGCAGGACGACCGGGACCGGGGCGGCGATGAACCGCGCGCTCTCAGGCGTCGCCGGCGCGCCACCCACCAGCATGGCGAGGCGAACAATCCCACCCACCACCGGAATGAACGCGAGCGCGATCAGACCTGCGGGAATAAGGCCGTCGGATAGGCTGTACCTGGACATGCTGGCGACCCCGGAGGTTGCCTGTTTCGGGGATGGGACTGCGAAAAGCAGCAAGCCCCGCGGGTCAATAACCGCGACTCTCTCACCGGCCGGAGGATCACTAGCACGCGGGGAGGAAGGTGGCACGAATAACGCGGGCCGCCCATGGGGCGTTACAGGGGCTTCTCAACCTCGGCCAACATCACCGCGGCCCCGAAAACGGCCGGGCACACGCCCGGTTCACGAGCCTAGAGCCCGCGAACCGCCTAAGCATGGATGCCGGACGGACCCGCTTACCGCGTCAGCTTCTTGTACGTGACCCGATGCGGGTTCACGCTGTCCGCCCCCAGCCGCCGGATCTTGTCCTGCTCATAGTCCGCGAAATTCCCCTCGAACCACTCGAAATGGCTGTCGCCTTCATACGCCAGCATGTGGGTCGCCAGCCGGTCGAGGAACATGCGGTCGTGGCTGATGACCACGGCGCAGCCGGCGAATTCCTCGAGGGCTTCTTCGAGGGCGGCGAGGGTTTCGGTGTCGAGGTCGTTGGTGGGCTCGTCGAGGAGCAGGACGTTGGCGCCCGATTTCAGCATCTTGGCGAGGTGGACGCGGTTGCGCTGGCCGCCTGACAGGTTGCCGACCTTCTGCTGCTGGTCGGCGCCCTTGAAGTTGAAGGCCGAGGTGTAGGCGCGCGAGTTCATCTCGCGCTTGCCCAGCATCAGGATCTCGTTGCCGCCCGAAATTTCTTCCCAGACGGTCTTGTTCGGCGCCAGCGTGTCGCGGCTCTGGTCGACATAGCCCATGTTGACGTTCTCGGCGACGACGATCTCGCCCGAGTCGGGCTGCTCCTGCCCGGTCAGCATGCGGAACAGCGTGGTCTTGCCCACCCCGTTCGGGCCGATGATGCCCACGATGCCGCCCGGGGGCAGCTTGAAGGTCAGGTTGTCGATCAGCAGGCGATCGCCGTAGGACTTGGAAATGCCCTGGATGTCGATGACGTTCTGGCCCAGCCGCTCGCCGGGCGGAATGATGATCTGCGCGGTGGAGCTGAGGGTACGCGCCTCGTTGATCTTGACCAGCTCGTCATAGGCCTTGAGGCGGGCCTTGGATTTGGACTGGCGCGCCTGCGGCGACTGCCCCATCCATTCCTTTTCCTTTTCCAGCACCTTCATGCGGGCGGCATCCTCGCGCTCTTCCTGGGCGAAGCGCTTGGTCTTGGCCTCGAGATAGGCGGAGTAATTGCCCTCGTAGGGAACGCCCTTGCCGCGATCGAGCTCGAGGATCCAGCCGGTGACGTTGTCGAGGAAGTAGCGATCGTGGGTGATGATCAGCACCGCGCCGGCGAAATCGCGCAGGTGCTTTTCGAGCCACGCCGTGGTCTCGGCGTCGAGATGGTTGGTCGGCTCGTCAAGGAGGATCAGGTCGGGGTTCGAAAGCAGCAGCGCGCAGAGCGCCACGCGGCGCTTCTCGCCGCCCGACAGCGTCGTGACATCGGAATCGCTGGGCGGGCAGCCGAGCGCTTCCATCGCCACTTCGACCTGCGATTCAAGATCCCACAGATTCTGGCTGTCGATGACGTCCTGGAGCTTGGTCGCCTCGTCGGCGGTCTCGTCCGAGTAGTTCATCATCAGCTCGTTGTAGCGGTCGATGATGTCCTTCTTTTCCTTGACCCCGGTCATGACGTTGCCGAGCACGTTCAGCGCCGGGTCGAGCTGCGGCTCTTGCGGCAGGTAGCCGATCTTGGCGCCGTCGGCGGCCCAAGCCTCGCCCGTGAACTCGGCATCTAGCCCGGCCATGATGCGCAGCAGCGTCGATTTACCCGAGCCGTTGGGGCCGAGCACGCCGATCTTGGCGTCCGGGTAGAAGCTCAGGTGGATATTGTCGAGCACCTTCTTGCCGCCGGCGTAGGCCTTGGACATTCCGTGCATGTGATAGATGAACTGGCGCGCCATATGGGCACTGCTCCCGCCGCTAAGCTTGAATTGCGAGCGCCGTATGTAGGGGAAGCGCAGCCCCGGGGCAACAGCGGGGGGTCGATCGATTTTCGGCTGGCCGGCGGGCCGAGTTGTCGTAGACAGTTCGTACCACGACAAGTCGTTGAGAGAATCGCGTGCCCTCCAGACCCAATTTCGTACGGCGCGGCCGGAGCCTTGCGCCCGGCCAGGTTTCCGAGCTGACCATCATCGACATCGACGGGACTGGCCGGCAGGTGCTGTTCACCGCCGGCGAAGTCATCGAGGCGCCGAACTGGACGCCCGATGGCGCTACGCTGATCTTCAACGCCGGCGGCGAGTTGTGGCGGATCGCGGCTGACGGCTGGGGGGAGCCGGAGCTGATCGACACCGGGCACCTGCGCGATCTCAATAACGATCACGTGCTGTCCCCGGACGGCGCGACGCTCTACGTGAGTTCGGACGATGGGCATATCTACGCCCTGCCGGTGACGGGGGGCACGCCGCGCCGGGTCTCGAACCAGCACGACCACCCGCATCACCATTATCTCCACGGCATTTCGCCGGACGGCGGGACGCTGAGCTATGTCGCGGTCGAGAACCGGGGCCAGGGCCGGCAGGTCAACATCTTCACCATCCCCGCGGCCGGCGGTCCCGACACGCGGCTGTCGGACGTCGCCTATCCCAATGACGGCCCAGAATATTCGCCGGATGGGAACTGGATATATTTCAACAGCGAGCGGGCCGCCGCGCGCCCGGGACACGCCCAGTGCTTCCGGATGAAGCCGGACGGCACCGGGATCGAACAGCTGACCTTCGACGAGCGGGTGAACTGGTTCCCGCATCTGAGCCCGGACGGGCAATCCATCGTCTACATCAGCTACCCGGAAGGCACGATCGGCCACCCTCCCGACAAGGACGTGATCCTGCGCTTCATGCGCCCCGATGGCAGCGGGCGGCGCGACGTCGTGGCCTTCTTCGGCGGCCAGGGGACGATCAATGTCAACTCATGGGCACCGGACAGCCGGCGATTTGCGTTTGTGGCATATCCTGTGAACCGCTGATCCGCGGACCTGGGCGTCCGGATTTCGCCGCACCTGTGGCGAAAAGGCATAGCGCGTAGAGGAGGTTGCGCTATGCTAACGATAGCGTCGATTCATTGATGGCTTTTTTGGGGGATGGCATGCGGGGCAATTGCTCGCTGCGACGGCGCTAGGCACGTCCGTATTGTTTATGGTTCCGGGTGTGGTTTTCGCCCAGTCGACCTACGACTGGAGCGGTGCGTGCCGGTGCCACGCTGGGGATCCTAACGACCGGAAGCGAGGTGGCGACCACCTCGTTTCCCTTTCCGATGGAATTGGCGGGCAACGGCGGGCTGGCCGGTGTCACAATCGGATACAACTTCCGGCTGAACGACCAGTTCGTGATCGGGATCGAGGCGGACGGCAGTTTCAGCACTCTGGACACAGACCCCGAAGGCATCCCATTCCTTGATACAGCGGATGAACGGCTGGAGTCATTGCTGACCTTGCGGGCCAGGCTGGGAATTACCCAGGGACCGGTAATGGCTTACGGAACACTGGGGCTGGCAGGCGGCAACGCCGGCTACTCGGCGACAGTAGTCGATTTCGGGAAAGGCCCTCCGGTGCCATATGCACCTGCTGAGGCCAGTGCCTTCGTAACGGGTGTTGTCGGCGGTGTTGGCGTGGAAGTGGCGGTGAATGAGAGCATCAGCCTGAAGGCTGAAGCACTTATGTACCAGATGTCCTCCCTTCACGCTTCGGGTGATTCCGACACGGATGACCCGGAGGGTGGCGCCTTTGACTCCGAGTACACTCCGTCCGGTATGGTGATCCGCACCGGCATCAACTTCCACTTCTGATCGATGCCTACCGACCTGGTCGGCGCCAGCAAGTTTCCTACGTGAAGCTCCTGCGATCCATCATCTTCCAGGCACGGCGGCAGCCCCAGGCTCCCGCCGTTGCCTTTGGCGGCGGCGTAGCCAGCTACGCTTCGCTGATCGGCGCCACCGGCGCGGCCGTTGAAGTGCTCCAGACGCTCGGACTGCCGCGGGGGGCGTTCGTCCTGCTCGACATCCGCAACCCGATCCACCACGTGGCAATGATGTACGCGCTGGCGCTGAGCGGCATGCGTTCGGCTTCGGTGGGTACAACCAGTGTGACCGATCATTCGGGCCCCAAGCCCGATCTGTTCCTCACGGATCGCGAAGACGCCGCTCCTACATCCTACCCCATGCGCAAGGTCGACGCCCGCTGGTTCTCGTTCGACGCTGCCAAACCGATCGACCATGCCCGCCTGATGGCCATGCCCGGGTTCCCCAATCCCGACGACGTGGTGCGATACGTCTACTCGTCGGGGACAACTGGCCGGCCCAAATGCGTTGCCCTGACCAACGCGAGCCTCGAGGTGCGCGTCGCCAACCTTGCCGTCACCTCGCCAATGCGCAACTTCACCGGCGCGTCGATCAACCTCATGGGCTTCTCGACCATCGCCGGTTTCTTCCTGCCGGTGGTGAACCATACCCGCGGCTCGCTGCTCTGCTTCTCATCGAGCAATGCCGAGACGCTGCAGATGATACGGCTGTTCGGTGTTGCCACAATGACGGCCGCAGTGACCCAACTGCAAGGCGTCCTTGACGCACTTGGTCGTGAAGCGCCGCCCCCGAGCCTGCGGGGCGTTGCGTTCGCTGGCTCAAAACTGCCGTCCCGGATGCTCACCGAGGTACGTTCGAGGCTGACGAGCAACGTGGCGGGCGCCTACGGGTCCACGGAGATGGGCGTCGTCACCACAGCCGAACCGCGCGATCTTGAACGGCATGAAGGCGCCGTTGGCTTCGTCTATCCGGGCTTCGAACTACAGGTCGTCAGCGATTCCGGCGTGCCGCTGCCGGCAGGCAAAGGTGGGATCATCCGCGTCAGGAGTCCGGAGCAGGCGTTCTACGTAGACGGAAACGGGCAGCCGGCCGAGACGCTTCAGGACGGCTGGTTCTATCCGGGGGACTACGGTTATATCGAGCCGGACGGCCTGCTGGTGATCACGGGGCGCACCAGCGAAATCATCAACCGCGGGGGCGTCATCGTCGCCCCTGACCTGATCGAAGAGGCGTTGCGGCTGGATCCGGCCGTTAGTGATGTCGCGGTTGTCGCCGTCCCGGGAGCAAACGGACTCGACGAGATCTGGGCAGCAATCGTGTCCCCGGCACCGCTCGAGGAAGCGCGGATCATGGCCGGCGCCCGGCAGAGACTTAACGAGCGGGCGCCGGACAAGCTGTTCCAGATCGACGCCCTGCCGCGCGCCGAAAGCGGCAAGGTGCAGCGCAACGCGCTGCGCGACCTGCTGCTGAAGCAACTGAGCCGCTGAGTCCTACTCCATCACCTCCGCGATCAACCAGCGCGCCATGGGCCAGGTGTTGGTGAAGTGCTCGAGGCAGCGATCGGCGAAATCCGCCTTCGCGGCGGCGGTGGCTGGTAGTTCGGTGCCGGCGGTCAGGCCTTCGTAGAGCAGGTATTCGGCGCGGTCGGGGTCGGTCTCGAAGCCGCGCGGCAGGAGTTTGCGGGTCTTTTCGCCGATGCTGTAGTCGCCCCTGGCCTTGACCTCGGCGACTGCCGCAAGGAGCGCCTTGCCGGAGCGGGGGTGGATGACCGATTGGCGGAAATTTTCCAGCATCTCCCGGTCGAAGCCGTACATGCCGGTGCCGAGAAACACCGCGTCCACGCCGATATGGACATAGAAGCCAGGCCGGTCCCAGCCCTTCTTGTCGCCATGCCAGAACCACATGGCGAGATGTTCCTTGTAGGGGCGCTTGTCCTTCGAAAACCGGATATCGCGGTTGATGCGGCCGATCGAGCCGTTGACCTTGGGGTCGAACTGCACGTCGGACGAGATCGCCTTGAGCCTTGGGCCGATCTCGGCCACGAACGCCTTTGCCGGCTCGACATAGCCGGCTTCGTAGAGCGGCCGATTGGCCTCGAACCACGCCTTTTCGTTATGCGCCGCAATACCTTGCAGGAATTCGCGGGTTTCCTTGGGGAAGCCGGTCATGTTGCCTCGACCCAGACCGGGACCGATTTGAACGCCGGGGTTTTCGAGCGCGGATCGACCGCCGTGCCGCAGAGCACGTTCGCCTCCGGATAGTAGGCCAGCGCCGAGCCGCGCGGCAGGTCGAAGGCGGTGGCGGTGCCCTGCATGCGGCCGGCTTCCGATGCGAGGGTGAAGCGCTGCCCGTCGGCGAGGCCGAAGGCTGCCATGTCCTCGCGGTTGAGGAAGATGGCGTCGCGCCCGGCCTTGAGCCGGTAGCTGTCCTGCTCTTCGTAGATGATGGTGTTGAACTGGCCTTCGGAGCGCACCGTGGCGAGCGTCAGCGGCGCCGGAGCCTTGGGCAGCGGGGTGACGACGAAGTGGGCCTTGCCGTCTTTGGTGGCGAAATCGGGGGTGTGCATCACGCGGTTCTTGATGTGGAACTCGCGCTTGGCGACGTCGATATCGGCGAGTTGCTCGAGGCCGGGGACGATCCGGGCGATCGCCTCGCGTACTTTCGCGTGCTGCTTGAAGCCGTTGAAATCAATGGGACAATCGGGGACAAGCAGCTGCGCCAGATCGCAGAGGATCACCGTTTCCGGCCGCACATTGTCGAGCCGCTCGATGCCGCCGTCGGAGAGGCGGACGTAGTTGAACATCGATTCCTGGGTGGTGGGAGACCATTCCTCGTCGCGGGCGGTGACGGGGAGGATCAGGACCTCGCCCTCCCCTAAGCCATTGACATGTCCGCGGTTTAGCGTGGTGGTGAGGAACAGCTTGAAGCCGATGGCGCCCATGGCGCGGGTGGAAAAGGCGGTGTCGGGGGTGGCGCCCCAGAGGTTGCCGCCCATGATGACGGCGCTGTCGATCTCGCCGCGGGCGGCGGATTCGAGGCCGGCCATGGTGTCTAAGCCATTGTCGCGGCTGAGTTTTATGCCGAAAGCCTGCTCCATGGCGGCGAATACCTGCTCGGACACGACCGGCTTGACGCCGATGGTGCCGATGCCTTGGACGTTGGAGTGGCCGCGCAGCGGCAGGAGGCCGGAAAAACGCTTGCCGATCATGCCTCTAAGCAACGCCAGGTTGGCGATGGCCTCGACATTGGCGACGCCGTGGAGGTGGTGCGTCATGCCCATTCCCCAGGCGAAGACGACATTCTGCCGGTTGGCATAGCGGGTGGCGACCCGCTCAATGTCGGACCTCGAAATGCGCGTATTCGCAGTGATCGAGTCCCACGAAAGTGCATCGAGATCGGCCCGCAGCGCATGGAATTCTGTCGTGTGGTTTTCGATGAAGCTTTTGTCCTCGGCGCCCATGGCGAGGATGGCCTTCATCAGTCCCTTCAGCAGCCAGATATCGGAGCCGATCCGCGGTTGCGGGTAGTCGGACGCGATCTCGGTGCCGCCCGACAGCATCGAGGCCGGGCTCTTGGGCACGGCGAACTTCACCAGCCCCGGTTCCTTCGCCGGATTGATGACGATGACGTCGCCGCCCCGGTCGCGGCAGTGCTTCAGCATGTGGATGAAGCGCGGGTGGTTGGAGGACGGGTTGGCGCCGATGACGAAGATCAGGTCGGCGCCGGTGAGGTCCTCGAGCTCGACCGTCGAGGTACCCTTGCCGATGGTGGTGGCGAGGCCCTCGGAGGTGGCCTGGTGACAGTAGTAGGAGCAGTTGTTGACGTTATTGGTGCCGTAGACCCGGGCCAGCAGCTGGAACACGAACCCGGCCTCGTTCGACGAGCGGCCGGAGGAGTAAAAGAAGCTGCGGTTGGGATCGGTGGCCTTGAGCTGCGCCGCGGCGTGGGCGATGGCAAAATCCCAGTGCACCGGCTCGAACCGGTCGCCGCCGGCGGGCTTGAACAGCGGCGTGTTGAGGCGGCCCAGCTTTTCCATCTCGCGGCCGCTGAGTTGCTGCAGGTCGCTCAGCGGATGGAGGAACGCCTCGGCGGGGATGGCCGGCTGGATGTCGGTCGATTGTGCCTGCACCGACTTGTTGCAGACCGACGGGAACTCGCCGAGCTCGTTGGTCATGCCGCCCTTCTGCCCGCCCATGCCATAGGCGCAGGCCTTGCAGGTGTTCTTCGCCGTCAGGGCCTTCGCGGCCTTGCCGACGCCGATCCGGCGAATGGTGTCGACGGTGTAGAGCAGCTTCTTCGCCCCGCCGCCGATGGTGCGCGGGTGGTCATCGATGGACATGGGGTCTCCTCGTTGGGGCGAGGTTAGCATCCCGCAGCCGCGCTCGTCATCCCGGTCGCCTCCCTCCCCCTTGAGGGGAGGGATTGAGGGAGGGGGTGGTTCAGTCGGCACGGCAAGAGCCGCACGACCCCCACCCCCGGCCCCTCCCCTCAGGGGGGAGGGGAGCTTCCACCGGTCGAAAGCGGTGCTATATTTCGGCCATGAGCGACCCGTTCGTCCTGGTGACCAGCAACGACCTGGATGGGCTGCGCGCCGAGCTGGCGCGCGATCCGGAGGTCGCGCATGCGCGGCACCCGAGCGGCGCGTCGCTGGTGGCCTGGGCGGCGTATATGGGCAATGTCGGCGCCATTTCGGCCGTGCGCGCCCATATTCCGGCGCTCGACCCGCATGAGGCGATCATTCTCAAGGACAGCGAGCGGCTCGAGGCGGCGCTGGCCGATGGCTGGGACGGCAACGCGCTGTCGAGCGACGGTTTTACCCCGCTCGGGCTTGCCGCCTTCTTCGACAATGCCGAGGCGTTCGAGCTGCTGCTGCCGCTGACCCGTGACGTCAACCAGCCGGCCCAGAACCCGCAGAAGGTGGCGGCGCTGCATGCGGCGACCGCCAAGCGCAATGGCCTGATGGTGGAAAAGCTGCTGCGCGCCGGGGCCGATCCCAACCAGACGCAGGCGGACGGGTTCACGCCGCTGCACGCGGCGGCGATGCATGGGGATACGGCGATCGTCGGCATGCTGCTGCTGTTCGGGGCGGATGCGCGGCAGGAAAATGCCAAGGGCGTCGTGGCGGCGGAGCTGGCGCGGCAGGGCGGGCATGACTGGCTGGCGGAGCGGCTGGAGATGGCGCGGGGGTAGGTGACGACCCGCGTCGTCCGTGCCAGCCGACCCCCACCCCTGTCCCCTCCCCCTAAGACTGGGGAGGGGGACGAAAACACGGTGTCTCGTGTGGGTCTGCCTTCCTGTAGGTGGGGGCACAGGCATCCAAGTCAGACTCAGCGCGTGGGGCCACCCCTACCCTTGATCCCTCCCCACAAGGGGAGGGAGACGACTGGGGGATTGGTGGCCCCACACTCACTTGTCAACGCAGTGGCGCCAAGCGTCCCGTGCACGGCAACGTTACGGCAAATTAATGTGCGCGGGGGATAGCCGATGCTATCGTTTCGCCATTCTGCCCGGCCGGCTGCGGGGCATATCTCTTTGGGAATAGTCGCTTGTTCAGGCAATTGCTGCTTTCGCTCGTCGTCATAGGAGCGGCCGCGGCCGCCTATGTGTTTCTCGTGCCCGGCGCGCACGACACGCTTGCCCGTTTCGGCATCGAGCTGCCCTTTGCGCCGCAGGCCGAGGCCGCGACCGGGCCTGCCGGACAGGCGGGCGCGCAGGCGCAGCAGGGCGGCGGCCAGGCTGGTGGCGGTCAGGGTGGTGGCGGTCAGCGCGGGGGTCCGGGTGGACGCGGCGGCAATCGCACCATGGTGGTCGTGACCGCCCCGGTGCTGAGCGCCACCATCAACGACAAGCTGACGGCGATCGGTGAAGGCGCGGCGGCGCATTCGGTGACCGTGGTTTCCCCGGCCAACGGCACGCTGGCCGAATTGCTGGTGAAGCCGGGCGATGCGGTGGCGGCGGGGGCGGTGATCGGCCAGCTCGATGCCGAGGCCGAGCAGATCGCCTTGCAGGGCGCCCAGCTGGCTTTCGACGACGCCGAGACCGCGCTGACCCGGACCAATGCGCTGGCCAAGGCGAACAATGCCACCAGCGTGCAGGTGGCGGCAGCGCAGCTTGCCTTCAACAAGGCCCGGCTCGACCAGCAGAACGCCGCGCTGGCGCTGCAGAAGCGCACCATCTCGACCCCGATCGCCGGTGTCGTCGGGCTGTTCCAGGTGAGCCCCGGCAATACCGTGACGGCGCAGACCGTCGTCACCACCATCGAGGACACCTCGCACATCCTCGTGAGCTTCTGGGTGCCCGAGCGCTACGCCTCGGCGATCACCCCCGGCATGCCGGTCACCGCCGCGGCGGTGGCGCTGCCGGGCGAGACCATCGCAGGCGCGGTGAGCGCGGTGGACAACCGCATCGACTCGGCCAGCCGGACGCTGAAGGTGGAAGCCGAGATTCCGAACGAGGCCGGACGGCTCCGGCCCGGCATGTCGTTCTCGGTCAGCATGGCGTTCCCCGGCGAGCAGTTCCCGTCGGTCGATCCGCTCGCCATCCAGTGGTCGAGCCAGGGGAGCTACCTGTGGAAATTCGTCGACGGCAAGGTGGACCGGGTGCCGGTCGAGATCATCCAGCGCAACTCGGATGGCGTGCTGGTGAAGGCGGAACTGGCCGAGGGCGACCAGGTGGTGACGCAGGGGGTGCAGCAGCTGACGGCCGGGGCGAGCGTGCGGCTCCTGGATGATCCGGCGGGTGGCGCGGGTGGTGGCGGTGGTGGTGGACAGCGGCCGGCGCGGGGGAATCCGTCGTGAGGACGGTGGCTGTGGACCCCCACCCCTGTCCCCTCCCCCTACTGGGGAGGGAGACCCTCCCGACCCGCGATCGTAACCTCAGCCTGTGTGGGGGCGGTTCGATCGTCTCCTTCCGCAGTGAATCGGTCGTGAGGTTCGAGCGTGGCGCTCACCCCCACCCAGCTGCGCAAAGGTCCTGGGCTGTGGCCCAGGACCTGCTCCGCTACCCTCCCCACAAGGGGGAGGGAGGCGCGGGAGCCGCAAGGCCGGTGATGGCTGAACCCGCAGTCGTCTCCCTCCCCCTTGTGGGGAGGGATCAAGGGTGGGGGTCCCCACGCGCTGAAGCTGGAGATGTTTCATGAGCATCCAGACCCAGAACGAACGCGGTGGCGCGATTGCCGGGCTGTTCGTGCGGCGCCCGGTGCTGGCCATCGTGGTCAGCTGCCTGATCATCGTCGCCGGGCTTGCGGCCTTTTTCGGAGTCGAGGTCCGGGAGCTGCCGAGCGTCGAGCGCCCTACCCTGTCGATTTCCACCAACTTCGCCGGCGCCGCCGCCGAGACGGTGGATCGCGAAATCACTTCGACCATCGAGGGCGTGGTGGCGCGCGTCCAGGGCGTGGCCTCGATCTCGTCGGATTCGTCCTATGGCCGCAGCCGCGTGTCGATGACCTTCAACGACGGCACCAATCTCGACAACGCCACCTCCGATATCCGCGATGCGCTCGGGCGCATCACCAACCGTCTGCCGGACGGGGCCGAGACGCCGACCATCGTCAAGGCGGATTCGAATGCGCAGGCGATCGTCCAGCTCGCCGTCACCTCAGACACCATGCCCAAGGACGAGCTGACGGCGCTGGTCGAAAACACCATTTCCGAGCGGCTCGCGGCGGTGCCGGGCGTCGCCGACGTGCAGGTCAACGGCAGCCAGGACAAGAGCTTCGAGATCGACGTCGACCAGATCAAGCTCGCGAGCCTCGGCCTCACCGTCGCCGATATCAGCAACGCGCTCTCCACCATCGCCTTCGACAGCCCGGCCGGCTCGCTCAACGGCACCAACCAGAACATCGCGATCCGCGCCATTGCCGAGGTGAACACCCCGGCCGAGTTCGAGAACATCGTCATCAAGGACAACACCCGGCTCGGCGACGTGGCGAGCGTGGTGTTCTCGCCCGGCGCCTCCAATTCGGGGCTGCGCGCCGACGGCAAGTCGGGGATCGGTCTCGGCATCGTGCCGCAGGCGCAATCGAACGCCGTGCAGATTTCCGATGGGGTGAAGAAGGCGGTCGCGGACTTGAAGAGCTCGCTGCCGCAGGGGGTGAACATCCAGATCTCGTCCGACGAGTCGGTGTTCATCTCGGGCGCCATCCATGAGGTCGAGCGCTCGCTGATGATCGCCGTGTTCGGCGTCATCGTCATTATCTTCCTGTTCCTGCTCGACTGGCGGGCGACGATCATTCCCGCCATCACCATGCCGGTGGCGCTGATCGGCACGATTGCCGGAATCTATGCCTTCGGATTTTCGCTCAACATCCTGACATTGCTGGCGCTTGTCATCGCCACCGGCCTCGTTGTCGACGATGCGATCGTGGTGCTCGAGAACATCACGCGACGGCGCGGCATGGGGCTCGGGCCGCGGGCTGCGGCGGTGCTCGGGACGCAGGAAGTGTTCTTCGCGGTGGTCGCGACGACCCTCACCCTGGCCGCGGTGTTCATCCCGATCTCGTTCCTGCCGGGGCAGACGGGGCTGTTGTTCCGCGAGTTCGGCTTCACGCTGGCGATCTCGGTGGGGCTGTCCGCGGTGGTGGCGCTGTCGCTGGCCCCGATGATGGCGTCGCGGCTGCTGAAGCCGCATGTCGAGCGGCCGCCCAATCTCATCCAGCGCTTCGGCGGCGTGCTGGCCGGCATCTACCACCGGACGCTGCATGTGGCGCTCGATAACCCGCTGGTGGTGATCGTCGCCGCGCTGCTGTTCGCTGGAGCCGCCTGGGTGGCGTTCGGGACGCTGAAGCAGGAGCTGACGCCGCCCGAGGACCGGGCGTCCATCGCCATCAATGTCAGCGCGCCGGCGACGGTCAGCCTCGATTTCACCCGCACCCAGATGCAGAAGATCGAGGACCTGGTGGCGCCCTACAAAGCGAGCGGCGAGGCGACGAGCATCTTCTCGATCTCCGGCTTCGGCTCGAACACCAATTCCGGCTTCATCATCCTGACGCTGGCCGACTGGGCGCAGCGCGAGCGCAGCCAGCAGCAGATCGCCGCCGAGATCACCCAGCTCCTGACCCGGGTGCCGGGCGTCCGCGCCAATATCCGGCAGGGCAATAGCCTCGGCGTCCGCGGCGGCGGCTCGGGGCTGCAATTCGCACTGATCGGCGACGACTACGCGACGCTGTCGGGCGCCGCCAACAAGGTGAAGGCGGAGCTCGAGAAGGACGACAAATGGGGCCGCGTCTCGGTGAACTACGAGACCACGCAGCCGCAGATGACGCTCAGCATCGACCGCGAGAAGGCGGCGCAGCTGGGCATCGACATCAACGGCCTCGCCGCCACCATGCAGGCGATGATCGACGGCTCGGACGTGGGCACGGTGTTCATCAACGACGCCAGCTACGCGGTGCGGCTGACCTCGACCTCAAGCCCGGTGAACGACCCCGGCGACCTCGAGTCGATCTACCTCAAGACCACCGATGGCCGCTACGTGCCGATGTCGACCATCGCGACGCTGACCGAAGCGCCGATCGCGCCCTCGCTCGGCCGCGAGCAGCAGCGACGCGCCGTGACCGTGACCGCGGCGCTGACCGACGGGTTTGCGCTGGGTGACGCCTATAACGAGGCGGTGAAGATCGCCCAGCCGATGCTGCCGGAAGGCGCCGCGATCATTCCGATGGCCGAGGCGAAGACGCTCGGCGAGAGCAATAACGGGCTGATCATCACCTTCGGCTTTGCGCTGGTGGTGATCCTCCTGGTGCTGGCGGCGCAGTTCGAGAGCGTGTGGAGCGCGGTGATCGTCATGGCGACGGTGCCGTTCGGGCTCGCCTGCGCGGTGTTCGCCATGCTGCTGACGGGGGTGACGCTAAACGTCTACAGCCAGATCGGGCTGGTGCTGGTGGTCGGCATCATGGCCAAGAACGGCATTTTGATCGTCGAGTTCGCCAACCAGCTGCGCGATCGCGGCCAGAACGTGCGCGAGGCGGTGGAGAATTCGGCGAACATCCGGCTGCGACCGGTGGTGATGACGATGATCGCCACGGTGCTCGGCGGGGTGCCGCTGATCATCGCCGGCGGCGCCGGGGCGGAGGCGCGGGCGGCGCTCGGCTGGATCATGGTGGGCGGGCTGAGCTTCGCTGCGGTCTCGACGCTGTACCTGACGCCGGTCGCCTACCTGCTGCTGGCGCGGTTCAGCAAGCCCAAGTCCGAGGAAGAGGCGCGGCTGCAGCGCGAGCTGGCGGCGGCTGACGAGGCCGAGACCGGCACGGCCCCTGCCCCGGCTGAGTAGGCGTTCCGAAAAGGTGAAGGGCGCGGGATTGCGGACCCGCGCCCTTCGTCGGTCCTGATCGGGGCCAGATCAGAACACGTACACGGTGAGCTGTCCGCCACTGCGCGACACGGCGAACACGTCGCTGGCGCTGTGGCCCGAACCGCTGATCCGGGACGAGAGGCTGGAGCTGCCGGCCAGGGCCCGCTGCAGCAGCTGGATCTTGCTGCTCTTGGCCAGCGCCTGGGCGATCTTGGCGCGAGTAGGGCCGCAGAGCCGGATCGGCACGACCCGGACTGTGCCCACCTGCTGGAACAGCGCGCGGCTGAGCTGCATCTTCGAGGCCAGCGAGATCACCTGCCGGCCTTCCTGGATCGAGCAGGCCGGGTTGGCGAAGCTGCCACCGCCATTGCTGGCGACGAGGATGGACCCGCCGCCGTTGCCATTGCCGGCGCCGCCATTGCCGCCACCGTTGCCGTTGCCGCCAGTGCCCCCGTTTCCGCCGTTGCCGCCATTGCCGTTGCCGTTGCCGTTGCCGGTTCCGGCTCCGCCGCCAAGGCCGAGGTCGATATTGATGCCGCCCAGATCGAGGCCGCCGAGGCTGAGGTCGCCCAGCAGGTTGCTGGCGTCGAGTCCGCCGAGGCCGAGATCACCGAGGCCAAGATCGCCCAGCCCGGTGTTGCCCAGGTCGAGCAGCCCGAGATCGCCGAGGTCGAGAATGTCATCGCCAAGGCCGACATCGCCGACGCCAAGATCGGTGAGGCCGAGGTCGCCGAGACCGACATCGCCGAGCCCGAGGTCGCCTACGCTGCCGAGGTCGGCCAGATTGCCGAGGCCAAGGCCGCCGCCCAGCCCGCCGCCATCACCGCCGAGGCCGAGGTCGACATTGTCGAGCAGGTCGGTGCCGCCGAGGCCCACATCGCCGATCAGGTCGCCGTCGCCGAGGCCGAGGTCGATATTGTCCAGAGTGCCGTCATCGACGAGGTCGAGGCCGCTGAGGTCGAGGCCACTGAGATCGAGGCCGTTGAGGTCGAGGCCTTCAAGCAGGTTGCCATCGCCCAGACCGAGCCCGAGATCACCGAGCAGGCCGTTGCCGTCGCCTCCGAGATCGAGGTTGACCACGCTGTTGCCGGTGTCGTTTTCGCCGCCGAGGTCGACATCGAGCAGGCTGCCGTCGTTGCCGCCGCCGACATCGACCAGGTCGCCGACGCCGCCGAGCAGGCCGTCGCCGGCACCGCTGCCACCGCCACTACCACCGCCGAGGTTGATCTCTAGGCTGGTGTCGCTGTCGGCGCCGAGGCCGATATTGACGAGTGAGTCGCTGCCGGCGTCTCCGGAATTGATATCGACAACGCTGCCGACGCTGGTGTCGGAATCGGCATTGCCACCAAGAAGACCACCGAGAAGCTGGGCCTGTGCGGGAACCACGCTGGTCCCGGCGACAAGCAAACATGCCATAAGTAACGTTCCGGCGTTGCTTTTCATGACGTTTCTCCGCTTTTTCGCAACATGCGTGCAATATGGAGAAGTCAAGCTGACAGGACGCTGTCAGAAGTGACAACCAAGGTTTCGCACCATTCGGTAGTTAGCGTGGCGCTCACTCCTTCAGGAAATTGCTAGCAATTACCGGTTATCACTTATCGCCGTTCTATTCTGTACTTAGACGCAATAAAAAACGGCGTGGAGCGAGCCCCACGCCGTTTTTGCACATCTGCGAAGAGGATCAGAACACGTAGACCACCAGCTGGCCGCCCTTGCGCTGCACCGCGACGACATCGCCGGCGTCGTAGCGCGTGCGGCCCAGCGAGGCCGAGATCAACGCGTCGGACATTACGGCCCGACGCAACAGGTTGATCTTCTGGCTCCTGGACAGGATCTGCGCGACCTGCTTCTTCGCGGCCGGGCAAAGCTTGATCGGCACCACCTGCACATTTGCAGCGCGCATCCACGCCTTGATCTCAGCAGCGTTGATCTTGCCGGCCGCCGCGACCTGCAGCAGCTGCCGGGCGTTGTTGGCCGCGCAATTGATCACGAAGCTGGAGCCGCCGAGGCTGCCGACTAGGACATAGCCCCTGCCAGGGCCATTGCCGGGTCCATTGCCGCCGCCGGGCGGCGGGTTGCCGTTGCCGTTGCCGCCGCCGCCAGTTCCGAGCGTGCCGAAGTCGACGGTGAGATCGAGCCCGAGGCCCGCGAGATCGAGCGTCACCGCGGTGCTCTTCAGCAGCCCCGTGGTGGTGAGGCCCACATTGGCAAGCGGCTTGTTGCCGCCTCCTACAGAGGCGTTGAGGACGTTGTTGCCGCCTCCGATGTCGACATTGACGAGGCCCGCATTGTCGGGGTCGTTGATTGTCGCGAGGCCGCCGACATTGGTGCCGTCGCCACCGGCGCCAGTCAGGTCGCCCACCGTGTCGGTGACAGTTTCGGTTACTGTATCGGTCAGGTCACTCACCGTGTCGGTAAGTCCGCCCAACAGGCCGCCGGCGCCGGCCGGCGTCGCGCTTATACCCGCGACCATTAGCGCCGATGCCACGAACATCATCAGGTTGCTTTTCACAATCATTTTCTCTGGTCTCCGCCGCCGTGATCACCAGCGCATGTGGCCATGCGCAAGCTCACCTTACGGACAGTCTACTTCACGTTTATTTTCTTATTGCATCTATCATTCAAGCAATTGTTGGTAACGCACACGTGACATTAGAACTACAGTTCGCCCAACGGCTTACGTAGTTACGCTTACTATCACGAAAATCAGCTTGAAGCGTCGTTACTGGAGACCCACGACAAGAAGGCGCGGAGCCGAAGCTCCGCGCCCCACCGGCGTCAACAACGAGGGAGCGTCAGCCCTCGCCGCATCGGCCGATATCCGTGCGCCGGCAGGTCCGCCAGCGGCTTGTCCGATTAACGGGGCGCGGCACGAATGGTTGCGGTGGACTCGGGGGATGGCGCGGACCCGCCGGAGGCGCGGACACCCCACGAAAATCAAAAGCCCCGCGCCGTGGCAGGCGCGGGGCCGAGGGTGTCGGTGCAAACAACCTCTGCCGGAAGCAAAACTTCCGGTGCAGGTTTTTTAGCAGGACTGTAAAGCGCGGTCATCTACGCCAGAAGTGATACGCCGCGCAGTTGTTAGGCAGTCTCCGGCAATGCCCAATTCTTAAGCAATTGCTAATCGACCTGCCCAGAGAACCGGCAGCGACCGGCGTGCATTCTGCAGCAGCCCGCCACCCACGACTCCCAGTCGACTGGAAGACGTCATAACAATCAACCACTTATCGATGTTTTTCAACGCTGGCACGGCGATTGCAACTTCTCTTCCCGGTGCAAACAACCAACTGTCGGAGGTAAGTATGACAGGTATTAATCGCGTGATGGCCGGCATCGGCCTGGGGAAAGCGATGACTGCCGCGGGGCTCGCGCCCCTCACTGCATACGCGCAGGAGACCATCAAGGTGGGCGTGCTCCACTCGCTGTCGGGGACGATGGCGATCTCGGAGACCACCCTCAAGGACACCATGCTGTTCCTCATCGAGGAGCAGAACAAGAAGGGCGGTCTTCTCGGCAAGCAGCTGGAAGCCGTCGTGGTCGACCCGGCCTCCGACTGGCCGCTATTCGCCGAAAAGGCCCGTGAGCTGATCGCCGTGGACAAGGTTGCCGCCGTGTTCGGCTGCTGGACCTCGTCCTCGCGCAAATCGGTCCTGCCGGTGTTCAAGGAACTGAACTCGATCCTCTTCTACCCCGTGCAGTACGAGGGCGAAGAGTCCGAAAAGAACGTCATCTACACCGGTGCCGCTCCGAACCAGCAGGCCATTCCCGCCGTCGACTACCTGATGAGCGAAGAAGGCGGCTCGGTGAAGCGCTGGGTGCTTGAAGCCACCGACTACGTCTACCCGCGCACCACCAACAAGATCCTCGAGCAGTATCTCAAGGACAAGGGCGTCGCTCCGGAAGACATCAAGATCAACTATACCCCGTTCGGCTTTGCCGACTGGCAGACCGAAGTCGCCGCGATCAAGGAATTCGGTTCGGCCGGCAAGAAGACCGCCGTGGTCTCGACCATCAACGGCGACGCCAACGTGCCGTTCTACAAGGAACTGGGCAACCAGGGCATTTCGGCCGAGGACATCCCGGTCGTCGCCTTCTCGGTCGGTGAAGAAGAACTGGCCGGCATGGACACTTCGGCCCTCGTCGGCCACCTCGCCGCCTGGAACTACTTCCAGTCCGTCGACAACCCGGCCAATGCCGAGTTCATCAGCGCCTGGCACAGCTACATCAAGGACGACAAGCGCACCACCAACGATCCGATGGAAGCGGCCTATCTCGGCTTCCAGCTCTGGGTGCAGGCGGTCGAGAAGGCCGGCACCACCGATACCGACGCGGTCCTCAAGGCGATTGTCGGGCTCGAAGTGCCGAACCTCACCGGCGGCACTGCCAAGGTGCTCCCGAACCACCACCTGACCAAGCCCGTGCTGATCGGCGAAATCCAGGACGATGGCCAGTTCGAGACCGTGTGGCAGACCGACGGCGACGTACCGGGCGATGCCTGGTCGGACGTGCTGCCGGAAGACAAGGGCATCGAAGCCGACTGGACCGACCCGCTGACCGGTTGCGGCCACTTCGACACCGCCACCAAGACCTGCGGTGCGGCCCCGGCGCTGTAGGCCACCGATGCGATCCGGCGACGGCGGCCTCCGCCGTCGCCACCCCCTCGATAACGCCCCCACTCTCCGGCGATAGAGCGACCACGATGGCCACCCGAATACTCAGTCTGATTGCCCTCCTGCTCGCTATGGTCGTCGCCCCCCTGCCCGCCCTGGCGCAGGACGATTTCGCGGCCCAGGTGAATGCGCTAGGCCCCGGCAGCTTCGCCGACCGGACCAAGGCCATGGCTGCCCTCGTCGCCACCGGCGACGAGCGCGTGCCGCCGATCCTCTTGGCGCTGAGTGACGGCACGCTCTACATGCGCAAATCCGACGACAAGGTGGTGATCGCCGCCAAGGCCGGCAGCGATTTCGCCCTCACCGACCCGGTGGACGGCGCCGATCTCGGCACCGTGCCCAGCAGCGACATCGAAAAGATCAAGTCCAACAACGGGCTGCGCGGCAAGATCCGCACCGCTATCGGCCAGATGACGCTCTTGAGCCCCGACCGGCCGACGCGGCTCTCGGCGGCCCAGAGCATCCTGAAGAACGCCGATCCGGCGATGCTCGAACTGCTCGACCAGGCGCTCGCCGCCGAGTCCGACCCCGGCATCAAGAGCACCATGGAGCTGGCGCGCGCAGTGATCGTCCTGAAGACCGAGGGCGCGCTCGAGGACAAGCGCGCGGCGGTGCAGACGGTGGTCTCACACAATGATCGTGCGGCGCAGAACGTGCTGATCAACTCGCTGGCGGAGGCGCCGGACGAGCTGAAGCCAACTATCCAGTCCGGCATCAACTCGATCGGCAGCACGCTGGCGGTGTGGGATGTCGGGCGGAACCTGCTCTACGGCATCTCGCTGAGCTCGGTGCTGCTGCTCGCCGCCATCGGGCTTGCCATCACCTTCGGGGTGATGGGCGTCATCAACATGGCGCATGGCGAGATGGTGATGCTGGGGGCCTACACCACCTACGTCACGCAGCTGGTGATCCAAGCGGTGGCGCCCGGGCTGATGGAGTATTCCCTCGCCTTCGCGGTGCCGGCGGCCTTCCTCTTCACCGCGCTGGTCGGCGTCGGCATCGAGCGCGGTATCATCCGCTGGCTCTATGGCCGGCCGCTCGAGACGCTGCTGGCGACCTGGGGCCTGTCGCTGGTGCTGCAGCAGCTGGTGCGCTCGATCTTCGGGCCGACCAACAAGCTGGTGCAGCCGCCCAGCTGGATGAGCGGCACGTTCGACCTGTGGAACCTCAGCTTCACCTGGAACCGGCTGTGGATCATCGTCTTTGCCATCGCGGTGTTCATCGCGCTGCAGATCATCCTCAACCGCACCCCGCTGGGGCTGCAGATGCGGGCGGTGACGCAGAACCGCCGCATGGCCTCGGCCATGGGCATCCGCACCCCGTTCGTCGACGCCATGACCTTCGGGCTCGGCTCGGGCATTGCCGGCATGGCCGGCGTGGCGCTGAGCCAGATCGACAACGTCTAGCCCAATCTCGGCCAGGGCTACAACATCGACAGCTTCATGGTGGTGGTGTTCGGCGGGGTGGGGAACTTGTGGGGGACGCTGATCGGCGCGGTGACGCTGGGGGTGGCGAACAAGTTCCTCGAGCCGTATGCGGGAGCGGTGCTGGCGAAGATCGCTATTCTCATTTTGATTATCCTGTTCATCCAGCGGCGACCAAGAGGGCTGTTTGCGCTCAAGGGGCGGGCGGTGGAGTCGTGAGTTTGTTCGTTCGCGAACTGTCGTGTGGGCCGGTGGCTGTGGACCCCCACCCCTGCCCCCTCCCCCTAAACATGGGGAGGGAGACCCCCACACTACCGCCGGCGTTTTCGTCTCCCGCCCCCTTCTTAGGGGGAGGGGACAGGGGTGGGGGTCCACAACCACCGGACATACGGTTCTCGCTGGTTCGGAGCGAACATCAATGATCACCCAACTCCTCTTCCGCGCCCTCGACAAAAAGGCCATCTGGCTCGTCGTGGCGCTTGTCGTCATCGCCATCGCCATTCCGTTTGCCAATCTCGTCATTCCCGAGGGCAATCCGCTGCATATTCCGAACTATGCGGTGCCGCTGTTCGGCAAGTATTTGAACTACGCCATGCTGGCGCTGGCGCTCGACCTGGTGTGGGGCTATTGCGGCATTCTCTCGCTCGGGCACGCGGCGTTCTTCGCGCTCGGCGCCTATGCCATGGGCATGTACCTGATGCGCCAGATCGGGGCGCGCGGCGTCTATGCCAATCCGGTGCTGCCCGATTTCATGGTGTTCCTCAACTACCACGACCTGCCCTGGTTCTGGCACGGCTTCGACCAGTGGTGGTTCGCCTTCGCCATGGTGGTGCTGGTGCCGGGCGCGCTCGCCTTCGCCTTCGGCTGGTTCGCCTTCCGCAGCCGGGTGACCGGGGTCTATCTCTCGATCATCACGCAGGCCATGACCTATGCACTGCTGCTCGCCTTCTTCCGCAACGACCTGGGGCTCGGCGGCAATAACGGGCTCACCGACTTCAAGGATATCCTCGGCTTCAACGTGCAGGCGGCGACCACCCGCGCCGCGCTGTTCGCCATCTCGGCGCTGGCATTGGCGCTGGCGGTGGTCATCTGCTCGGCGATCGTCAATTCCAAGCTCGGCAAGGTCATGGTGGCGGTGCGCGATGCCGAGAGCCGGACGCGTTTCCTCGGCTGGCGTCCGGAGAACGTGAAGCTGTTCGCCTTCGTCGTCTCGGCGGTGCTCGCGGGGATTGCCGGCGCGCTCTATACGCCGCAGGTCGGCATCATCAATCCGGGCGAGTTCGATCCGGCCAACTCGATCGAGGCGGTGATCTGGGTCGCCGTCGGCGGGCGCGGCACCATTGTCGGGCCGATCATCGGGGCGGTGCTGGTCAATGCCGGCAAGTCGATCTTTACCGGCGCCTTCCCCGACTGGTGGCTCTACTGCCTCGGTGGGCTCTTCATCTTCGTCACCCTGTTCATGCCCAAGGGAATTGTCGGGCTGTTCAACAACCTGCGCAGCCGCAAGGTCACGCAGGCGAGCGCCGCCGCCGAAGCCGGCGAGGACCCGAGCACCCTGCCCCAGACCAGACCTTCGCCGGAGCCCGCCGAATGATCCAGGATCCCGAAGGCACTATGCTCTATCTCAACGGCGTCTCCGTCTCCTTCGACGGCTTCAAGGCGCTGAACCACCTGTCGATCATCGTCCATCCGGGCGAGATGCTGGCCATCATCGGGCCGAACGGCGCGGGGAAGACCACCATGATGGACATCATCACCGGCAAGACCCGGCCCGATGACGGCGAGGTGTTTTTCGACGGCCGCACCGATCTGACCAGGCTCGACGAGGCGACGATCGCCAATCTCGGGATCGGCCGGAAATTCCAGAAGCCGACGGTGTTCGAGAGCCATACGGTATGGGACAACCTGGTGCTGTCGCTGAAGAAGCCGCGCGGCGTGTTCTCGGCGCTCGGCTATTTCGAGACCGCCGCCGACCGAGGGC
>NZ_JAQGJL010000299.1 GCF_028290645.1 Devosia sp.
TGTTCTTTTTCGATGAAGCGCATCTGCTGTTCGATGACGCGCCCAAGGCGCTGGTCGACAAGGTGGAGCAGGTGGTCAAGCTGGTGCGTTCGAAGGGCGTCGGTGTGTACTTCGTGACGCAGAACCCGATCGACATTCCCGATGCGGTGCTGGCGCAGCTTTCCAACCGTGTGCAGCACGCCCTGCGCGCCTATACGCCCAAGGAACAGAAGGCGGTGCGGCTGGCGGCCGAGTCGTTCCGCGCCAATCCGGATTTCTCGACCGAGGAGGTGATCACGCAGCTGGGGACCGGCGAGGCGCTGGTCTCGGTGCTGGAGGACAAGGGCATCCCCTCGATCGTCGGGCGCACGCTGATCCGGCCGCCTTCGGGGCAGGTCGGGCCGATCCTTCCCGAGGAGCGGCGCGCGCTGATCGCCAACTCGCCGGTGGCCGGCGTCTACGACACGGCGGTCGACCGCGATTCGGCGTTCGAGGTGCTGACGAGGAAGACCCGGGAGCGGCAGGACGCCGAGGCGGCGACGCGGCAGGCAGAACTCGACGCCAAGGCGCGGGCCGCAGAGGAGAAGGCGGAGCGGGCAGGGCAGCCGCGGCGCTCGACGCGGCAGACGCCGGTGGAAGCAGCGGTCACCTCGTTCAGCCGAACCATGGCCTCGGGCCTAGGCCGGGCGCTGCTGCGCGGCATCCTCGGCGGGCTCACCCGTGGCCGCTAGCGTGGCGCAGAACCATCCGGTGCTGGCGGTTTTCGCGTCGGACAAGGGGCCGGGCGACGCCGAGCGGAGTTCGATCATGTCGCAGGCGGGGACGCTCCTGGCGCGGCATGGGGCAAAGCTCATCTGCCTTGCGGAGGAGACACTGGATGCCATTCCGCTGATCACCAGCGCCCGGGCGGCGGGCGGCGAGGTGCTGATCGTCGCCGATGCGGCGTTCCTCGCGCCACCGGCGCTGGCCGAGGTGCCGGTCGAGCGGATCGACGATCCCGAGGCGCGGGTGCGGCGGGTTGGGGAACTGGCGCAGGGCTTCGTCGGGTTGCCGGGCTCGCTGGTCTCGGCAGCGGCGCTCTATCGCACCTGGGTGCGGGCAGGGGCCGGCGCCGGCGGCAAGCCGGTGGTGCTGCTCAACCGCAACCGGGCCTTCGAGGCGATGCGCGGCATGGCGACGGATATCCTGAGCCACTCGGTGAGCCATTCCGACCGGCTCGTGGTGTTCACGGATAATGTCGAGGATCTGTGGAACAGGGTGGCGTGGGCGCTGAATGTGACGGGGTAGGTTTGGGGATTATTGCAGACGCGGTGCGTGCTGACCCCCACCCCTGTCCCCTCCCCGCAAGGGGGAGGGTGACCCTCCGAATCTACTTCGCTGCCGCAGGCTCAAAGTAGGCGGCTCCATCGTCTGCGATTCTCCGCACACTGGGATGACATCGCGGTGGTGGGGAGTATGGAGGCTATCCGCTCAGTGGGTCGGCAGTGGCCGTTCGCGGGTCCAGAGTGGGATGACGTTGCTGTATTGGGAGAAATCCGGGCGCTTGGGTGCGGCCGCGCGGGCGAAGCGCGGGGCGAGGGCTGCGGCGCGGCGGGCGAGGCGCGACTGGACGCGCTCCAGCAGGTATTTCGGCGACATCGGCTTGACGATGACTTCGTCGATGCCCGAGGCGATGCAGAGGTTCTTGGTCTCGGGCGAGACGGCACTGGCCAGCGCGATCACCTGGTAGTCGTGGTGGGGGATCGAGAGGTCGGCCCTGAGGTCGCGGGTGACGCGATCGGCACGGGCGCTGGTGCTGTCGAAATCGGTGACGACGACGTCGACCGGCGCGAGGCGCATGTAGGTGACGAGCGCCAGTTCGGAGTCGAACGGGCGGACGCGGAAGCTCGGCACCGAGGCGAGCACCATGCTGAGGATCGAGCTCAGCGCCGGATTGGCGACGAGTACGGCGATGGTGCGGACTGGTTCGGCCAAGGTTTCTTCCCCCGAGCGCTTTTGGGCGCAATGGTTAATCAATCGTTACCATTGCGCGTCGGGGTGGGGAAGCGGGGGGAGGGGGCTGGGCTGAGGATTATTTGGGGGTGTCGGGGAGCGTGACCGCGCGACCGGTGCGAGCCGACCCCCACCCCTGTCCCCTCCCCTAAGAATGGGGAGGGAGACGCTCACACTGAGGTCGGTGTTTTGGTCCCCCTCCCCCTACTTCAGGGGGAGGGGACAGGGGTGGGGGTCCGCAGCCACCGGCGGCGCGATTGGCGCAAAAGCAAAGGGCCCGCCGGAGCGGGCCCTGGACTTGGTGTCGCTGAAGCCTAGCGGGCTTCTTCGAACAGGAACTCTACGTGTTCCCAGTTCACCAGGTTGTCGAACCAGGCCTCGAGGTATTTCGGGCGGGCGTTGCGGTAGTCGATGTAATAGGAGTGCTCCCAGACGTCGACGCCGAGCAGCGGCTTGGCGTTGCCGTGGACCAGCGGGCTCTCGCCGTTGGCGGTCTTGGTGACCTGGAGCTTGCCGTCCTTGAGGCTGAGCCAGGCCCAGCCGGAGCCGAACTGCGTCGTGCCGGCGGCGATGAAATCGGTGCGGAACTTGTCGAAGCCGCCGAGATCGGAATCGATTGCCTTTAGCAGGGAGGCCGGGACCCTGGCGGCGCCGCCGCCGCCATTGGGCTTCATCCAGTTCCAGAAATGCACGTGGTTGTAGTGCTGGCCGAGATTGTTGAAGAGGCCCGGGTCCTTGCCGAACACTTCCTTCACCGCATCTTCGAGCTCCAGCACTTCAAGCCCTTTGCCCTCGGCCAGCTTGTTGGCGTTGGTGACATAGGCCTGATGGTGCTTGTCGTGGTGGAACTCGAGCGTTTCCTTGCTCATGTACGGGCCGAGCGCGTCATAAGCGTAAGGCAGGGGGGGAAGTTCGTATGCCATTCTGGAAGCCTCCTTGGGGAAAGTCTTTAGGAATATTGGCCGCTGGGCTGGCACCGATATAGGCCCTTTGGCATTGCTCGCCAATTCCCGCTTTGGGTGGATTATGCCAATCCTGCGCAAGACAGGGCAAAGGCGTAGCTCAGGGCGGTCTCCTTGAGCTGGTCGAAGCGGCCCGAGGCGCCGGCATGGCCCGCATCCATGTGGGTCTTGAGGTAGAGCGGCGCGTCGCCGAGCCGGGTAGCGCGGAGCTTCGCCACCCACTTTGCCGGCTCCCAGTAGGTGACGCGCGGATCGGTGAGTCCGGCCAGCGCGAAGATCGGCGGATACTCGATGGCTGCGACCTGCTCGTAGGGGGCGTATGACGCGATGCGGTCATAGGCCTCGCGGTCCGTGATCGGGTTGCCCCATTCGGGCCATTCGGGCGGCGTGAGCGGCAGGGTTTCGTCGAGCATGGTGTTGAGCACGTCGACGAACGGGACTTCCGCGATGACGCCGGCCCAGAGGTCGGGGCGCATGTTGGCGATGGCGCCCATCAGCAGGCCACCGGCGGAACCACCCTCGGCGACGATGCGCTGCTTCGATGTGTAGCCGAGCTCGATCAGCGTTTCGGCGGCGGCGATGAAATCGGTAAAGGTGTTGGTCTTCTTCTCGCGCCGGCCGTTCTTGTACCAGGCATAGCCCTTGTCCATGCCGCCGCGGACATGGGCGGTGGCGTGAACGAAGCCGCGATCGACCAGCGAGAGTCTCGACACCGAAAAGCCGGCGGGGAGCGCCATGCCGTAGGCGCCGTAGCCGTAGAGCAGCGCCGGCGCACTGCCGTCGAACTTCAGGCCCTTGCGGTAGAGGAGCGTGACCGGCACGCGCTCGCCGTCCTTGGCGGTGGCGAAGATGCGCTTGGTCTCGTAATCGGCCGGGTTGTGGCCGGAGGGGACCTCCTGCTCCTTGAGCAGGGTGCGCTCGCGGGTGACGAGATCGAGGTCGTAGGTGCGCGACGGCGTGGTGGGCGAGGAATAGGTGAAGCGGATGGTCGTGGTGTCGAACTCGTAGCCGGCCGACATGCCCAGCGCATAGGCCTCTTCGTCGAACTTCACCGTCCACTCTTCGCCGGATTCGAGATTGCGCACCACGATGCGCGGCAGGCCCTCGAAGCGCTCGAGGCGGATGAGGTGGTGCTGGAGGAGGATGATGTCGAGGATGAGGACGCCGGGGGTATGGGGGACGAGGTCGACCCAGTTCTCGGCAGCCGGGTTGTTGGCCGCGACGGTGACGATCTTGAAGTCCTCGGCGCCGTCGGCGTTGGTGAGGATGTAGAACACCCCGTCGCGGTCCTCGACGTCGTACTCGCGATCGGTGAGGCGTGGGGAGACGAGGCGAGGCGCGCCGCCGGTGCGGGTGTCGATCAGCCAGAACTCGGAGGTCTGGTGGTCGTGCGCGTCGATGACGATGTAGTTGCGGCTGAGCGTCTCGTCGACGCCGACGAAGAAGCCCGGATCTTTCTCCTCGAAGACGATCTCGTCATCGGCCTGCGGCGTGCCGAGCACATGGCGGCGGACGCGGAACGGGCGGTGGTTGTCGTCGTATTCGGAATAGTAGATGGCGCTGGAATCGGCCGACCAGACGCCGCCGCCGGCGATATCCTCGATCACCTCGCCGGTGTCCCGGCCGGTGGCGATGTCGCGGATGTGGAGCGTGTAGTATTCGCTGCCCTGCCGGTCGGCGCTCCAGGCGAGGAGGCGATGCGAGGGGTCGTGGTCGCCGCCGCCAAAGCCGAAATAGCCGTCTCCGGCCTCGAGATTGCAATCGAGGAGGATCTGCTCCTCGCCGCCGTCGCGCGGGGTGCGAACGAGGATCGGGTACTGCTTTCCCTCTTCCATGCGCGAGTTGTAGGCCCACGGGCCATCGGCCGAGGGGATGCCGGACTCGTCCTCTTTGATGCGGCCCTTGATCTCCTGGAAGATCGTTTCGCGCAGCTCCGCGTGCGGCGTCTCGAAGGCTTCGTCGAAATAGGCGTTCTCGGCGTCGAGATAGGCCTTGATGTCGGCCGGAAGCGTCTCGGGCTCCTGCATCACCTGCTGCCAGTTATCGGCGCGCAGCCAGTGATAGGGGTCCTGTCGCGTGATGCCGTGGAAAGTGGCGGCGTGCTGGCGGCGTTCGGCGACGGGGGGAGTGGGCATGGGGGAGGATACTCGGGGAGCGGGTGTTCGCGACGTAGGCGCGGCGGGGAGGCTTGTAAAGGGCGGGGCGATAGACGGGTCTGGTGGCTGTGGACCCCCACCCCTGTCCCCTCCCCCTACTGGGGAGGGAGACGAAAACGCGGCCGTCATTGCCAAGGTCTCCCTCCCCGTTCTTAGGGGGAGGGGACAGGGGTGGCGGTCGGCTCGCGCCGGCTGTGGCGAGAGCTATGCCTTCGGCTCGAAGTTGAGGCTCGTGCCGTTCATACAGTAGCGCTGGCCGGTGGGGTTGGGGCCGTCGGGGAAGACGTGGCCGAGGTGGGCGCCGCAATTGGCGCAGTGGGCTTCGACGCGGACCATGCCGTGGCTCTTGTCGATGGTCTCGCCGACGGCGCCGTCGAGCGGCTTGAAGAAGCTGGGCCAGCCGGAGCCGGATTCGTATTTGGTCTCGGCGGTGAACAGCTCCGCGCCGCAGGCGGCGCAGTGGTAGATGCCGTCGCGCTTTTCGGTGTTGTAGAGGTGCGACCAGGGCCGCTCTGTGCCGTGCTCGCGCGCGACGCGATAGAGCTCGGGGGTGAGCGTGGCGCGCCACTCTTCGTCGGACTTCTGAACCTTGAAGGTCTCGCTCATTCGGGAATCTCCGTTTCGGTGCAAGATATGGCAATTCGCATGCCGGATCGCAAATCCTCGAGGGCTCACAAAGCTGTGGTGCAACCGGCCGGGCCGACCGGTTTGCCTTGCCGGGGCGGGGTGACGGGCTAAGCTGGCTTGAGCGAATCCCACGAGGGAGCGGACCCGGTTGGAGGCCACACCGGACATAGCGATTGCGCTTGTCGTGCTGCTGCCCTTCGTCGCGGCGGCACTCGCACCGCTTGTCCATCGGTTGATCGGCGACTTTGCCGGCTGGGTGGTGGCGCTGGCGCCGCCGGCCGGGTTCGTGGCGCTGTGGGGGCTGATTGGCCGGGTGTCCGAAGGCGAGGCGATAGCGGTTGCCTGGCCGTGGGCGCCGTCCCTGGGGCTCGAACTGAGCTTTCTCGTCGACGGGCTGAGCCTCACCTTTGCGCTGGCCATCGCCGGGATCGGGGCGCTGATCCTGCTCTATTCCGGGGCCTACCTGAAGGGGCACAGGCAGGGGCGGTTCCTGGGGTTCATGCTCGCGTTCATGGGGGCGATGCAGGGGCTGGTGCTGGCCGATAATCTGGTGGCGCTGTACCTGTTCTGGGAGCTGACCTCAATCGCGTCGTTCCTACTGATCGGCTTCGATCACACGCGGCAGGCGGCGCGGCGGGCGGCGATCCAGGCGCTGGTGGTGACGGGAGTCGGCGGGCTGGCGCTGCTGGCGGCGGGCGTTGTGATCCACAACCTCTCGGGCGCCTGGGAATTGAGCGTTGCGGGCGATCTCAAGGGCAGCGTCGCCTATCCGCTGCTGGTCGGGCTGACGCTGCTAGCGGCTTTCACAAAGTCGGCGCAGCTGCCGTTCCATTTCTGGCTGCCCAACGCCATGGAGGCGCCGACGCCGGTGTCGGCGTACCTGCACTCGGCGACGATGGTGCAGGGCGGGGTGTACCTCGTGGCGCGGATGACGCCGCATCTCGGCGGCGAGCCGATCTGGAACACGACGCTGATGGTGTTCGGCGGCGCGACGCTGCTCTGGGGGGCGGTCGCGGCGCTCCGGCAGACCGACATGAAGCTGATGCTGGCGCAGACGACGGTGGCCTCCCTCGGGCTGCTGATGCTGTTGCTGGGGGCAGGGACCGAGCTCGCGGTGACGGCGGCGGTGCTCTATTTCATTTCGCACGCGCTCTACAAGGCGGGGCTGTTCCTCGTCGCGGGCGCCATCGACCATGGCACCGGGACGCGCGACATCATGGCGCTCGGGGGCTTGCGCGATCCGATGACGGTGACCTTCATCGGCACGATCATGGCGAGCGCGGCAATGTTCGGGGTGCCGCCGCTGCTGGCGTTCTTCGCCAAGGAGGAAATGTACGCCGCGCTGACGCTGGGGCAGTTCCAGTCGCTGCTGGCGCTCCTGGCGCTGGTGATCGGCAACGCGCTGCTGGGCGCCATCGGGCTTGTGCTGCTGGTCAAGCCGTTCATGGGACCGCTGCTGCCGACGCCGATCGCGGCGCATGAAGCGCCGGTGGCGATGCTGGTGGGGCCGATCGTGCTCGGGGCGCTGGGGATTTTCCTCGGCTTCGTTACGACGCTGACCGGCGAACTGTCGGTGGCGCCGGCGACGGCGGCGATCCTCGGGGTCGGCGTCGAGACGCATCTGAGGCTGGGGATCGACTTCCTGGGGTTGCCGTTCTGGCTGTCGGTGGTGACCTGGGCGCTGGCGATCGGGCTCTACATGCGGCTCGACGTGGCACGGACATTCCTGCGGCGGGTCGCGTCGGGGACCGGCTGGAGCTTCGACAGGGGGTTCGACTGGGTCTATTTCGGCATCGTCAGGTTCGGAGCGGGGGTGACGCGGCTGCTGCATCATGGGCGGCTCGAGTTTTACCTGCTGGTGGTGTTCGTGGCGCTGGCGGTGGCGGCGATCGAGCCGCTGTGGCTGATGGGCGGGTTGCCCGGAGGCCCGGGGGCGGTTGACCTCAGGTTCTACGAATGGGGCGTGGTGCTGCTGGCGGTGGTGGGCGTGGCGACGGTGGTCTATGCGCGGAGCCGGCTGTTCGCGATCCTCGCGCTCGGGGTGCAGGGGGTGGCGGTGGCGATGCTCTACCTGCTGTTCGGCGCGCCGGACCTGAGCTTTACCCAGTTCATGGTCGAGATCCTGTCGGTGGTGATCCTGGCGCTGGTGATGACGCGGCTCGATCTGGTGACCGCCGACCCGCGGCCGCTGGAGGACTGGGCGCGCGATGGGGCGGTGGCATTGTTTGGCGGCATCGCGGTCACCGGGCTGCTGTGGGCGGTGATCGAGGGGCCGTTCGACCCGCGGCTTGCGGCCTTCTTTGATGCCAACAGCGTGTTGGCGGCGCATGGGCACAATGTCGTCAACGTCATCCTCGTCGACTTCCGCGGGCTGGATACGCTGGGCGAGATCTCGGTGGTGATGACGGCGGGGATCGCCATCCTGGCGCTGATCCGGGGGGCGCGGCGGCCGAAGCCGGCGGTGGCGAAACCGGTGCCCGAGGTGACCACGGAGCCCAAGCCGAGGCCGCGCCGGACGCGGAAGGTGGCGGCATGAACACGCTGATCTTCCGCACCATCGCGCCGCTGCTCACTGCCGTGATGCTGGTGTTTTCGGTGTTCGTGCTGCTGCGCGGGCACAACGAGCCGGGCGGCGGTTTCATCGGCGGGCTGATCGCGGCGTCGGCGATGGCGATCTACGGCATGGCGGTGGGACCCGGGGCGGCGCGGACGGCGCTGAAGGCGCATCCGCTGGTGCTCGCCGGGTTCGGCGTGTCGCTGGCGGCGCTGGCCGGGGTGCTGTCGCTGGCCTTCGACGTGCCGTTCCTCACCGGACTTTGGACCATCTTCAGGTTCGGCGAGGGGGAAGTGGCGATCTCCACGCCGATGGTGTTCGACATCGGGGTGTATTTCGCCGTCTTGGGCACGGTTTCGGCGGTGGCGCTGGCGCTCGAGGATGAGGAAGGGGAGGTCTGATGGATCATGTCATCGCCGCTCTCTCGGGCGTGTTCCTCACCGCGGCGATCTATCTCCTCTTGTCGCGCTCGCTGATCCGCATGCTGCTGGGGCTGGTGCTGCTGGGCAATGCCGTGAACCTCTTGATCCTCGTTGCCGGACGGCTGACGCGGATCGTGCCGCCGATCGCGCCGGGCGCTGCAGCGGCGCCGCTGCCAGGCGCCGCCAACCCGCTGCCGCAGGCGCTGATCCTCACTGCCATCGTCATCGGCTTTGCCATGTTCGCGTTCCTCCTGGTCCTCGCCTATCGCGCCTACCAGTCGCTCGATGCCGACGACACCGACCACATGCGCGTCGCCGAGCCGCGCGGTGGGCCCAGACCGCCGATGAGCT
>NZ_JAQGJL010000314.1 GCF_028290645.1 Devosia sp.
TAGGGAACTTCGGACGCAAAAACCGCGAAGAATAACGCGGCTTCAAGGCAACGTCTCACAAGCCACACCATCTCCGTCTCGATCCAGTCGATGTGGATCACCCGGTCCACTACGCTCGTAGAAATCCTGTGCCTCGCGCTGAGTACGGAAGTCAGAACAATCCATATCCCGTTGCGCGAATGAAGGAACAACCAGTGACCAGAGGATCAGGATGCCACAAGATATTCGAACGACAGTTTTCATTTTGATCGCCTCCGCTCTCGAGCGTTGCAGCAACCAAATGCCCATGTCAAATCCAGCCCCCCTCAAAGGCATGGCCGGCATCTCCACCCCTGCTAGCCGCCAATGGGCAGACAGTCGATCGACGCGTCAGAGCGGCAGGTGGCGGCACAGTTTGACCGCTTTGGCCCAAGGCGGACGTTCAACCCGGCCCCCTTCTCCTCGAGTTCATTACCGCCGGTTCATGTGCCTGTAGGACCAACCTGATGCCAGAGTACTCCCGCCGCCGCGGTCCTGGAGCGACGGCTACCACACACCGTCCAAGGCGACGTGGACGAAGCGCCTCCGGTGCCTCTCGAGCGAACATGCCGCCCATTTTCAGACGGTCCAGGTTCTTGAACAGACCTCGTTCAGTGTCGGCGTCGTCCTTGATCTGGGCGCCGCCGAACAGCTTGCCCAAGCCTGCGACGGCCGGCAATAGGGAGGGCACTAGGCGACGCGCTCCACCTCGAGCCGCAGGTCGTAGTCCGGGCCGCCAGCGACCTCAAACGGCAAGTCGCCACTCTTGCCGCCGAAGCGGTGAACGTCGCTAAACTTGGCTCCCACCTTGGGTAGCCGCCGCGCCAGTCGGCGTGCCGAGTACAGAATAGTCTTGGACCCCATCAAGTCGTCAGCGATAAGCGACGCGATCTTGTCTTGCACGATCGAAGGGAGCCAACACGCCGCTTGAGTGAACCGCCCTCACAGCCATGGCCATGGTCTGCTTCATGGTCTTAGTCTAGAACAAGGTGTCCTTGAGCTTGTCCCGCCGGCTCTTGCTCCCCTGATTGAGAGCTTTGGTGTTGAGCCCCCAAAGCCGGCGCCTAGCAGAGCTAAGGTCCTTCACCCTGCTGGCGGATAGATCCAGTTTACCGCTCGGGTACCGGGGCATGAAACGGCTATGACCGTACGGCCTTGCGGATGGCGGGGCGACCACATTGCCGTAGAGCTCGATGGCTTTCATCACCTTGTCGTGCGGCAGGGTGCCGACGGTGATCTGAAGTCCGAAGCGGTCGTGCTTGAACCACTCGTGTTGGAACAGGATCTTGTCGATCACCTGCTGCGGGTCGCCAATGAAATAGGCGCCCTGTGGGGTGGTTCCGGCATCGTATTGCGCGCGCGTCGGCGGCGGCCGGCCGCGCTCCTTGCCGAACTGGATCATGGTCCGCTTGAGGGTGGGGAAGGCGACGTCGGCCGCCTCTTTCGCATCCTCGGCGATGAGGCCGTGCGAACCAACACCCACTCGCAAGGTCTTGGGATCGTGGCCGCCTTCCTCGGCCGCCCGGCGATAGATATCGACCAAGGACACGAAGTGCTGCGGCTGGCCGGCGACGGGGAGCATCACCGGCACGCCGAGATAGCCGGCGCGGGCCGCAGAGCACACTGCAACCCGTGCTCGCCGCGGGGGGCGGCAATCACCAGACAAGTTCGCGCTCTTTCGCCTCGCGCTCGGCGAAGCGCTCGCGCGCCTTTTCGACCCGGTGGCGGTTGACTTGAGCCCAGTTGCCAATGGCCAGGAGCGGCTCGTGCAGTTCCCGGCCCATGTCGGTGAGCTCGTAGTCGACGCGTGGCGGAATGCTGGGAGTGATGGTGCGGGTGACGAAGCCGTTCTTCTCGAGGTCGCGCAGGGTGGACGTCAACATCTTCTGGGAGATGCCATCGATCTCGCGCTTCAGTTCGGAGAACCGCCGAGGGCCCCCGCTCAGCGCCCGGATGACGAAGATCGTCCATTTGCCGGCGATCTGCGCCAGCACTTCGGACACCGGCAGTATGGCGCGGTCGCACTCGCTTGAGTTGCTGGGTTCCCAGTGGGTGACAGAGTGATGCATGGGTGACTCCGTATGGAAAAGGTGCCGTCTTGTGCTGTTGGCTCGTGGTCACCAATATAGCGTCAGTTACTGACGGTGACTAGGTCCCTGTTGGTGGCTACCATGTATTCTCTTCAAGGCAGACAGACCATGAGCACTCCCAAGATCGGCATCGTCATCTCCACCACCCGTCAGGGCCGCTTCGGCGACCGGCCGGCGCAGTGGATCTTCGACATCGCCAAACAGCGCCACGACCTCCAATTCGAGCTGATCGACCTGCGCGACTATCCCATCCCAATGTTCGACGCACCGATAGCGCCGGCCTATGCCCCGATCGCAAACGAGGAGGCGCAGCGCTGGGCGAAGAAAGTCGCGGAACTGGACGGCTTCATCTTCGTGACCGCCGAGTACAACCACTCGATCCCGGCGGTGCTGAAGAACACGCTCGACCATGTCCACCATGAGTGGAAGCACAAGCCCGCGGCTTTTGTGGGCTATGGTGGCACTGGCGCCGCCCGCGCCGTCGAGCATCTGCGATCCATTCTGGTCGAGTTGGCGATGGTCCCCACCCGCTTCGCGGTCCATATCGGGATGGAGCCCTATCTCGGCGTATTGAGGGACGGCAAGAGCTTCAACGACTACGATTTTCTCAAGCTCACGGCCGGCATGATGCTGGACGAGCTGGCGTGGTACGCCAGAACGCTGAAGGCCGGGCGCGAGGAGAGCGCGGTGGACGAGGCGGTCGCTGCCTGACCCAGCGACAGGGGCGCAACCGCAACCGTGGGGTTCGGGGCCCCGGTCTCCGTCGTGGAGGCCGGCGCTCTTTTACAGTCCCTTGGGCGAGCAGCGGGGTGATCGTACCCGACCGCGGCAGGGCTAGTCCCGCCGATCGACGTCAAGCATATAGTTCTTCAGCCGGTGTTTTCGGGCTGAGCGAATATGCTCGCGCGTCGCCAGCTCTGCCGCGTCCGGATCTCTCGACCGGATGGCGTTGAGGATCGCCTTGTGTTGCTGGTGAGCTTCCTCGGCGCGTTCCTTGTTGCCCAGGGTGGTGGGAAGCAGCGACAGAACGGTAAGGCTGTCCAGCGTACGCATCAGGTGGCGATTGTGGGCGGCGAGATAGATGAGTGCGTGGATCCGGCTGTTGATCCTCGCCGTCAGTTCGCCCCGGCTCAGAATCTGCGCTTCGGTTTCGACAAACTCGGCCAGGGCCTCGATCTCGGTATCGGACGCGTGCTGGGCGGCGAGGCGCGCAGCAGTGCCCTCGAGCACTTCGCGCATGGTGTAGAGTTCAAGGATCATCTGGTGATCGAGCAGGGTCACGGTCAGGCCGCGGCGGGGTTCGTGAGTGAGCAGGCCCTCGCCTTCCAGCCGGTAGATGGCCTCGCGCACCGGCGTGCGCGACATGCCGAGGCGGCTGCTGAGATCAGCTTCGGTGACCCGTGAACCGGGCGGAAGTGCCCCTTCCTTGATCAACTCCTTGAGCTGGGAATAGGCCGTCAGCGCAAGGTCCCGCGTACCGCCCTCTGGCTCAGGTGTCGCCTTTACACGAGTCTTGGGCATCTGATTCCTTTCGCGCCGTGCTTCGCACTGCTGAGTTCAGCCACAAGCGGACGGAAAACTCAACAGCGGCCATATCGCCATAGTCCCATATTGACCGAGTGTATTCAACTGCGTACAGTTGTCTCCAAAGCACGCCCGCGGGTCAACTGGTGATTGAATGAATTGCTCTGAAGTGATGGTTCGCTACCTCAAGGAAGCGGGAATCGGCCAGGTTTTCGGCTATCCCGGAGACCCCAGCGTACCTTTCCTGGAGGCCTGCCGACTCGAGGATATGCCCTTCGTACTCGCGACTCGGGAAGGGACCGCGGGCCTGATGGCTGAGGCCTACGGTCAGCTCACCGACCTGCCGGGGGTTTGCCTCTCGACCCTCGGGCCCGGCTCCTCGAACACCATCAACGCGGTGGCGAGCGCATATCTCGATCGCGCGCCGATGATCGCCATTTCCGGGCAGATCGAAACCAGGCGCGAGGCGCTCTTCACGCACCAGGTGATGGACCACAATCGCGTGTTCGCGCCGATCACCAAGTGGACCACCAGCATCAACCCCCACACGGTGGGCGGCATCATGCGCCGGGCGTTGCGCCTGTCGGTGAGTGAGCGTCCCGGGCCGATCCATATTTCGACGCCCGGCGACTTTGTGGGCGCCGATGCGGTGGATGCCGAGATACGCCTGCCGCCGCTCCACGCCGAAATGGAAGGCGGACTGGTCTGGGGCGGCGTGGAGAAGCTGATCGCGCGCATCAAGGCGGCACGCCGGCCGGTGATCCTTGCCGGCGTTTCGGCGATCCGCAGCAGGGCGACGGCGGAGATCACCGCGCTTGCCGAGCAGCTCGGCGCTCCCCTGGTCGTATCGCCGATGGCGAAGGGCATTGTCGACGAGACCCATCCGTACTTCGCCGGCACCCTGGACATGGCGTGCAACAAGTTCATCTGGGACTTTCTCAAGTCCTCCGACCTGATCCTCGCGGTGGGTTTCGATGCCGTCGAGCTGATCAAGCCGTGGACGCTGAGCGTTCCGGTCGTCCATATCGACAGCGTTCCCAATACCGACCAGATCTATCAAGCCGATCTCGAGGCCGTCGGCCCGATCGCGCCCATGCTGTCGATCCTCCTCGCCGGCCTTCGCGTGGAAGGCCCGCGCTGGACTGAGGCGGAGATTGCCGGCCATCGCGCCGAACTGCGGCGGAACTACCTCGCCGGCCGGGTGCAAGGCCGGCTCAACCCATCCGACGTGGTCGAGACGGTGCTTGCCGCGAGCAGCAAGGACACGCTGGTCACCTCGGACGTCGGCTCGCACAAGCTGCTGGTAGGGCAGGGTTGGGTGGCGCAGCAGCCCAAGGGCGTGCTGATGAGCAACGGCCTGTCGTCGATGGGCTATGGTCTGCCCGCGGCAATGACCGGAAGCATCCTCTCGCCCGAGCGTGACGTGGTGTGCTTTACCGGTGATGGCGGCCTGGCCATGGTGCAGGGCGAGCTGAGAACGGCGTCCGCTCTCAAGCTGGGCGGACTGACAGTCGTGGTATTCTGCGACAACAGCCTCAACCGCATCGAGCTCAAGCAGCTGGCTCGGCAGTATCCGAGCTTCGGCACGCGGATCGAGCCGACCGACGTACCGCTGCTGGCGAGCAGCATGGAATGCGACGGGGTCAGCGTGTCGTCCATCCCTGAACTCGAACGCGTGCTCGCGAACCGGCGCCCGGGCGGCGACCGTCCGCTGGTCATCGCGGCCCAGATCGATCCCTCCCAGTACGCGGCGCAATTTTGATGTCGACACTCCCGTTCAAGCCAGAGCTTTTTTTCGGCGGCGCATGGCACGCCTCCGCGACGTCTGCCGCCGTGTTCGACAAGTTCTCCACCGAGCCGGCGTGGTCGGTAGCGCTGCCCTCGGCGACGCAGATCGCCGAGGCGGTTTCAATCGCCCACGCGGCGCATCGTGCCGGCGCACCGACAGAGCACGAGCGAGCCCGGATTCTCGAGCGTGCCATCGACATCGTTGCCTCGCGGGCTGACGCGTTTCGCCTGCTGATGGCCGTGGAGGCGGGATTTCCCAGCCGCGACGCCGATGGCGAGATATCGCGCTGCGGCGAGACGCTGAAGCTTTCGGCGATCGCCGCGCGGCAGCTGACCGGCGAAACCATTCCGTTCGGAGGCGCACCGGGCGGCGCCGGTCGTATGGGCTATACCGTGCCGATGCCGGTCGGTCCCGTGCTGGCGGTGACGCCCTTCAACTCGCCGCTGAACACCGTCACCCACAAGATCGCACCGGCCTTTGCGGCCGGCAATCCGGTCATCCTCAAGCCATCGCTGCATACGCCGGGCACAGCCGCCCTGCTGGTTCAATGCCTGCACGAGGCTGGAGTGCCGGCAGGTTTTCTTGGGCTTCTGCATGGTGGCCCCGACGTCGTCTCGGCGATCATCGAGGACCAGCGGATCAGGTTCATCACCTTCACCGGCGGCACGGCGGCCGGCGCCTCCATCCAGTCGCGCGCCGGATTGCGTCGGACGTCGATGGAACTGGGCAGCATTGCCTCGACGATCTTGTGCGCCGACGCCGATCTGAAAGCGGCGATCCCCAAGGTGGTCGCCGCATCGTTCCGCAAGGCTGGGCAGGTCTGCAGCTCGATCCAACTGCTGCACGTGGCTCGACCGCTCTACGAGCAGGTCGTCGACGAGATCTGTGCCGGTGGAGGGGCGCTGAGCGTGGGCGATCCGTGCCTCGCTGCAACAGATGTCGGCCCGCTCGTTTCGGTCGCCGCCGCGGAGCGCGTCGAGGCCTGGGTCAACGAGGCCGTGGCGCAGGGCGCCCGGGCACCGCTGGCGGGCAAGCGCGACCGCGCCTGCTACACGCCCGCCGTGCTCACCGACGTCACGGTGGACATGCGCGTGACTTGCGAGGAAATCTTCGGGCCGGTGGTGAGCATCATCCCGTTCGACGAATTCGGCGAGGCGATCGAGCGCGTCAATGCCAGCCCATATGGGCTGGCCTGTGGCGTGTTTACGCGGGACCTGGGGATCGTCGACCGCGCCGTGGCCGGCATCGACGTCGGCGGCCTGCACATCAACGAGACGAGCTCGAGCCGGCTCGATCTCATGCCCTATGGCGGGGTCAAGGCGAGCGGCTTCGGTCATGAGGGACCGCACTACGCAGTGCGGGAGATGACCGAGGACAAGCTGGTCACGATCCGCATGTGACTTCATAAGGACCCTGCAATGACCGATCTTTCGCGGCGCATCGGCGACTACGCCGCGTCGCTCAGCTACGCCCTGCTTCCTCCCGAGGTGGTGCACCAGACCAAGCGCACCATCCTCGACACGGTCGGGTGCGCGTTCGGCGGCTATCGCAGCAAGCCGAGCGACATAGCCCATGACCTTGCCGCAACCATCAGCAGCACGAAGCCGGCGACGATCTGGTGCAGCGGGCGGAGGACGAGCGTCGATCTCGCCGCCTTCGCCAACGACATCATGGTCCGCTATCTGGACCACAATGACGGCTATATCAGCAAGGGCAGCGGCCACCCGTCCGACACCGTTGCGGCGCTGATCCCGGTCGCCGAGATGGTGGGCTCGAGCGGACGCGACCTCATACTCGCGACGGTCATCGCCTATGAGGTTTTCGGACGCATGTGCGATGTCTGGGCCAACAAAAAATCCGGCATCGACCACGTCACCATGGGGATCGCGGCGACAACGGTCGGCGCCGCGCGGCTCTATGGTCTCGATGCGGCGCAGATTTCGGAAGCGCTCAACATGAGCCTTGCGGGCAACATCGCGCTCAATCAGACGCGCTTCGGCAACGTCTCGAACTGGAAGGCGGCGGGCTACGCCAACGCCAACCGCAACGCCATCTTCTCCGTCGAGATGGCCGCTCGCGGCATGACCGGGCCGTCGCCGATCTTCGAAGGCAAATACGGGTTCTTCAACATCGTCAGCCACATGCCGTTCGAGCTCGCGCCGTTCGGTCCCGAAGCCACCTTTCGCATCATGCACAGTTCAGCCAAGCGGTTCCCGCTCGGCCAGTATGCGCAGACGGTGGCGCAGGCGGCGCTTGATGCGCGCGTCGCCATCGGCGGCCGCTACCAGGACATCGATCGGGTGACGGTGCGAACACTGAAGACGGGCCTCCTCGTCATGGCGGACGAGCCCGACAAGTGGCGACCGCGGAACCGCGAGACGGCCGACCACAGCATGCCATTCACTGCCGGCGTTGCGCTCAAGCACGGCTCGGTCAAGCACGAGCACTTCGACGATTTCACCGATCCCGAACTGGTCGACCTGGTGTCGCGCATCGCCTGCATCGAGTCCGACGAGGCCAACGCTCGCGAGGCGGAAATGAACCTGTGCGAACTCGAGCTCGTGATGAAGTCGGGCGATGTGCATGCGACGCGGGTGGAGCACCATCGCGGCCATTGGCGCAACCCGATGTCGGACGCCGAGATCGAGGAGAAGTTCCGCGAGCTGTCGCACGGTTTTCTGCCGGCCGGACAGGCGACGGCGCTGATCGGCGCGCTCTGGGCGCTCGACAGCGCTCGGGATCTGGCGCCGCTCGTGGCGCTGACGATTCTGCCCGAGGCATGAGGCCGCCCGGGATGCTGAGAGGAGCCTGTCGGAGCCGATAGCGGCTGGACACTCGGTCTCTCAGCGTATACCATTGCATGCAGAAATACACTGAGGGAGGAACAGCATGGATTTTTCTGGCATAATGGCGGCGGTGGGCGTTGGTCTGCTTAGCCTCGTCTCGACGTCGGCGATGGCTCAGTATCCGGAACGGCCGGTGACGGTGATCATTCCGTTTGCGCCAGGAGGCGGCGCCGACATCACCGCGCGGACGATATTTCCGTTCGTCGCCAAGCACATGCCGAACGGCGCGACCTTCGTAATGGTGAACCGCGCCGGCGGCGGCGGGGAACTCGGATTCACCGAAATCGCTCTGTCCGAGCCCGACGGCTACACTCTCGGCGCGATCAACACGCCCAGCGTGGTGATGAAGCCGATCGAAAAGCAGACCCGCTTCACACGCGAGGACTTTACCTATGTCGCGAACCTGGCCTTCGACCCGAGCGGCGTCGCGGTGCGGGCGGATTCGCCCATCCAGAGCCTCGAGCAACTCATCGAAGAGCTGAAAGCCAATCCGGGTTCGGTCGTCGCGGGTACTGCCGGTGTCGGCAGCGAGGATCATCTGCTGCTGTCGCGGCTCATGAATCTGGCCGGCGTCGAGATCCGGCTGGCGCCATTCGGCAGCTCCGGCGAGGCGCTGGTGGCGTTGAAGGGCGGACATGTTGGCATCACCGTCGTCAACAGCGCCGTGTCGGCGGCTGAAGCGGGCAATATCCGCGTCCTCGCGCTCGCTTCCGACAGGCGCTGGGAGCACCTTCCGGACGTGCCGACCTTCCGGGACCTGGGGATCGACCTCATCGGTGGATCGGCGCGCGGCTACGGCGGTCCCGCCGGCATGCCCGAGGACGTGACCAAGATGCTCGCCGATGCGTTCGCGGCGGCCGTTGCCGATCCCGAGTTCCTTGCCGTCGCGGCCGAACAGAAGCTGCCGCTGCGTTACATGGACGCCGAGGCGTACCGCGCCTTCGTCGAGGATCAGCACGGGGCCATCGCCAAGCAATGGGAAGTCGATCCCTGGATCAAATAGCAGCGGCCACAATGGTTGCGCCATCGAGGCCGGGTCGATCCTGACCCGGCCTTCTTCATCCACCGGATTGTCATATGACTCGCACGTACGATCGCATCGGCTATGTGGCGGTGCTCCTGCTGGGGCTCGGCGCCTTCTGGCTGACATTGGACTTCGCGCCGGAATCGGCGATCTTCCCCCAACTCGTTTCCGGGGTTCTCGCAGCGATGGGCGCGCTGCATCTCGTCGGGAGCTTCCTGGGCGGGCCTGCCACCGTCCCCGAGCCCGAGGACGATGCCTCCGGCGGCTACCAGCTCGATGCCAGTGAAGGGTTCTTCGATTCGCCGGTTCGCTTTGGCATCATCTTCACGGCGTCGCTGGCCTACTGCATCGGCATCGCAGTCATCGGCTATTACACCGCCACGCTGATTTTCGTGCCTGTCGCTCTGGTAGCCCTCGGCTATCGCAAACCGATGGGCATCTTCTTTGCGACGGTGGGCTACGTGCTGGTCACCTGGCTGGTCATCACCGTCATCTTTTCCCGCGTTCTGCCGTCAGAACGCATCCTTCAGCTCTTTGGTTGACGCGATGGACATTCTCTCCGCTCTCATCAATGCCGTGCCGGACATCCTTGCCTGGCAGGTCGTGCTTGCCATGGTCGCCGGCCTCATAGGCGGCATCGTCCTGGGAGCTATCCCGGGGCTTGGTGCGCCGATGGGTATCGCCATGCTGATCCCGCTCACCTATGGGATGGAGCCACTGGTCGCGCTCGGCATGCTCGCCGGCGTCCACAACGGTGCGTCCTTCGGCGGCGCCATTCCGGCCGTGCTGCTCCGCATTCCCGGAACCACCAGCGCCATCTTCACGACCCTCGATGGATATCCGCTCGCCCAGAAGGGCAAGGCCGGCGCCGCGGTGTGGCTGGCTGCCGTATCGTCTGCGGTGGGAGGCGTGCTCAGCGCGCTCTCGCTCATCATTCTGGCACCCATGCTGATGCTAGTGACGCTGGCTTTTGGTCCCTCCGAGATCTTTTGGGTCACCGTCTTCGGTCTCGCTTCGGTCAGCATCCTGCTCGGCAACAGGCCGGGCAAGGGCGTCATTGCTGCCGCTGTCGGCCTGCTCATCAGTCTTGTCGGCCAGGATCGGATCAGCGGCCAGGAGCGCTTCACCTTCGGCCAGATCGAGCTTCTCAATGGTCCACTGGTCGTTGCCGTTCTCACCGGCATCTACGCTCTGCCGCCGGCCTGGAATATGATCGAGAAGGCGCTATCGGCAAAGTTCGCCCAGTCCAAGATCGAAAAGCCGGAGAAGGGGTTGTGGACATACCGCCAACTCATTCCGGTCTGGCTGAAGTCGTCACTGATCGGCATCGTGGTCGGCGTGCTGCCCGGCTCCAGCGGTGGCTCGAGCAGCGCCATCGCCTACAATGAGACCAAGCGTGCGTCCAAACATCCCGAAGAGTTCGGGCATGGTTCGGTCGAGGGACTGGCGGCCGCCGAAGCCGGCAACAATGCCGACAACGCCGCGGCGATGATCCCGGCGCTGACACTGGGCGTTCCCGGCAGTGGTGTCGCCGCGCTGATGCTGGGGGCACTCCTCATTCATGGCCTGCACCCGGGTCCCGAATTGTTCCAGAACGCTCCCGACGTCGTCTACGGCTACATGCTGCAGATGCTCGTGACGTCGGCGCTTATCCTGCCGTTCGGGGGCTATTTCGCCACCAAGATCTTCGCCAAGGCGCTGATGATCCCGGCAACGATGCTCGGCATCCTCATCATCGCGGTCACCGTGCTCGGCATCTACACCGTCAACAACTCGATGTTCGACGTGTACCTGCTGCTCGGCTCGGGCGTGCTCGGCTATTTCATGGAAAAGCTGCGCTACCCGCCTGCGCCGCTAGTGCTTGGCCTCGTGCTCGGCTCGGTTGCCGAATACAACCTGCGGCTTGCCATGATCATCAGCAATGACGACTGGACGGTGCTGTTTTCGAGGCCGATCTCGCTGATCATCCTTGCCCTGATCGTGGTGGTGATCGGCCTGCCTGTGGGACTGAAGCTGCTGGCGCAGCGCAAACGCGCTACCGCAAGATGAGATAGGCGGTGCCCGCTAAGCGGGCACCGCCTCGGCAATGCGCCGGGCGAGGCTGTGGCCAACGGCGCCGGTGCCCAACGCGCCACCCAGGTCGCGGGTCGTTTCGCCGGTCGCGATCGCGGCTTCTACGCCCGTTTCGATGGCGCGGGCGGCGTCGAGCAGCCGGCGGGAACCGTGCCGCTGCCCCAGCCAGCCCAGCAGCAGGCCGGCCGAAAGGACAAGCGAAAACGGGTTGGCGATATCCTTGCCCGCGATGTCCGGCGCCGAACCATGCGAAGCCTGCGCCATGCCGTAGTCGGTCCCCGAGTTGATCGAGGCGCCCAGCCCCAGACTGCCCGCCAGTTCCGCGGTGAGATCAGAGAGAATGTCGCCGTACATGTTGGAGGTGACGATCACATCGAACCGCGATGGGCGGCGCACGATGTGGGCAACCATCGCATCGATGAGTTCGTCGTCGACGATGACTTCGGGATAGTTCGCGGCGACGCGCCGGCAGGACTCGATGAACAGGCCGTCGGTCACTTTCAGCACGTTCGCCTTATGGACAATGGTGACGCGCTTGCGACGAGCCATTGCCAGCCGGAACGCCGCATCGGCGATACGCTCGGAGCATTGCCGGGTGATGCGGCGAAGCGAGATCGCCACGTCGGGCGTAACCAGGATCTCTCCGCCGCCCGCTTCCATGTTCCGGTCGGCATAAAAGCCCTCGGTGTTCTCGCGCGCGATGACGAGGTCGAAGGGGCCGAGCTTGTTGGGCAGGTTCGGGAACGTACGGTTTGGCCGGATATTGGCATAGAGATCGAGGCGCTTGCGGAAGAACATGGACGGGTTGACCTCGCCCTTTGATGGATCCTTGAACTCGAAGGTAGCTGTTGGGCCGAGAACGATGCCCGCGCAGCGCTTGGCTTCATCGATCAGTTCCTCCCGGACAGTTGTGCCGTGCCGCGCGAGACTGGCATGGCCTACCATGTCATGGACGAACTTGAGCCCTAATGCGAAGCGTGCAGAAACACTGTCGAGCACCTCAAGGGTCGCGGCCATGATTTCCGGTCCGATTCCATCACCGGGAAGAACGAGCAAGCGCATTAATGTCTCCAGTTGGGTACGTGTGGACACTAATGTATACAGAGCGGTTTGTCACGCTTGATCGCCCACTGAAGGCAAGAGCGAGGTGGCGAGGTAGCTATCGACAGAGACAATCCCGAGGGGGTGGAACTCGTGCGTGCTGGTCTCGGGTCTGAAGCCAGCGGGTCTCCGAACGGCCGCGAAAGTTGGAACCGCCTGCCCTCTGTCCCGGGGCGATGAGATGCACGAGACCATTTTGATGTAAGTCGGATTTTGGTTAGATGCGCCGGCTCGAAGATGCCAATGTGCTGAGCAATCTCGAAGGTCGTCACTACGACCCGGATGGCCCCAAAGGTTCGTCGTCACCGAGCAGAGATTGCTATCGACTACAGAACACCGGCGACGGAGCCACGGCGAGCGGCTAGGCCAACGCACTTGCTCGGTTATGGGATGTCGATGTCGCCGCTGTCCTTCTTATTGGGATGAGCCGACTGAGCTTGGGCCGGCGCGCTGGGCTCTTGCCCACAATTAGGGCAATACCTCCGGATTCGTCACGGGGCGGATGGACGCTTTCGCGTAGAGCTAGTCGGTAGGCTCGACAGCTGCTTGAGATCGACTACCTAGGGTTATGGAGCGCCCCTGCCTCCGCGAGCAACCTCGTATGATAGTCGGTCAGCGCATAGAGGACATCCTCGTCATACAGCGCCTTCAATTGAGCAGGCACCGGCAGGCCCGCAAGTTCCACCTCCGGCAGCTCCTCCTTCGCTCTGAAGGTGACGAGAGCCCTTATGAAGTCCACAAGGGAGCCGGACTCCTCTGGGTTGGGTTCGAGTATCCGAAGTTTCTCGAGGGTGGCCTTTATTGCCTGCAGTTCCTGCTGATCGAGCCTGTCCGCCTCTTCCGGCGTGATTGGCACCGTCACGAAGATCCGTCGGGCCCTCGCCAACCAGATTCCCGCCTCCTCCAGACCGTTCTTGCCCCCGTTGATCAGCCGCCGTACCTCCATTAAATCGTCCCTGTCCGCTGGCTTGTTCGCGTCGACAGCGGCCCAGAATGATGTGGCGACCTTGAAGCCGGTGTCGGGCTGCCGAACCTGGTCTGGGTCGTCGACCAGCTTTAGACCGAGCTGCTTGCCGCGGCGGTCGAAGTTGTCGCGGCCCGTCAATTGCATGAAACCGGATCCACGGTAGGTCCAGCCATCGTTTGGACCCGTATTGCCGAGCCGTCCCCCGTAGACGTGGTTTGCGATGGCCTGGGGCTTATGCTCGAGTCGAGCCGCGTCGGCGTCGGAAACTCGGCTCTTGAAGACTTTGCGTAGTCTGCTGGCGGAGTAGTTGAGATTCTCGTCGATGCGCGCGAAACCGCCCGTCTCAGTGGCAATCTGCGCCAGGAAATGGTGGACCCGAATAGGGGTGATGATCTTTTCGCCGATAACGTGCTTCCATCCTTTCACGATGGCCTCGAGCAGGTCGCTCCTCGCCTTTGGCGAGAACCTGGCCATCTTTTCAACGGTGATCAGACCCGATCCCGCCTCATCCGGCGCACACGCCGTGGCGCTTTCCTGGGCCAGCGTCGAAATTGGCAATAGGGCAAGTGTCGAACCCGCCAAAAAACCACGTCGCCTCATGTTCCCCTCCTATTGGCATTCAGGTAGCGCGATGTCGGCCTGTTGAGCTTGAGCCAGTATGGCACTCGCCATCACGGCTCGGTTGAGATCGACGAATTCTCCGGACCCAACAAAGCCCCAGTGGTGTAGGCCGCCGACACAGAACTCGCCCTCGGCCCTCCGCGATCGGACGAGGATCGGTGATCCCGAACTGCCTCCCGCCGAGTCGCAGCGATGTGAAAAATCCTGCTGGCTGGGAGGATCGCCCCGCCCCGTGACTTCAAGTTCGATCGGCAGACAGCCGTTGATCGACACCATCTTGGGCTCTCCGCCCGGGTGGTGGATCAGTACCGCCTCCTCATCGGGCTCCGGCGGCACAGCTAGCAATGCCAAAGCGGCTAGGCCCTGGGGGCCGGCCTCGGCCATCTCTAGAATGGAAAAATCAAGCGCGTAGTCGGTTAGCAGTACCTGCTTGCACCCCACCTGTGCGCCCATCGTCGTACTCTCGAACTTGTCCACAAAGTAGTCGAAAACAAGTGACGCAGAGGCGCAGTCCGCGGCGGTCGCCACGCAGTGATTGTTCGTCATTGCCAGCCGTTCGCCGATAACGAAGCCGGAGCAATTCTCGAGCTCCCAATTGGGCGTGATGACGGAGATATAGACAACTGCGCGCGCAGCAGCCTCGATATCCGCACGCTGCGCCTTGAGAAGAGGCCGCTCGTCGTCTTCCCCGAAGATGGATTCCCAAGACCGGGTCGGGTTCCGCTGGCGAAAAATCTTGGTGACGGACAGCTTCACATCCGCAATGTCCGGCGCATAGACCGCGACCGTCAGCGTCGAACCGAACACTACACCGCTGACAAACTCGGCCGCGTCCGATCCGTTTGGATAACTGTAGGTGTGCGCATTCTGCGCGTTCGCGCCGGCCATCCGCTTGCCAGAGACGACAATCGCCGAGGACGGCGGCAGATGCTCCACAACAATGGTAGCGCGCGTGTAAGCGCTAGTGGTATCGAGCGACGGAAAACTGAACTCGAAATGGTCCCCTGCCGGTTGGAACGACGTGAAAGCGACGCTCTTGGCGGTGGCATCAAGGCCACCGTCTAGCGCCACTTCCTGCGCAAAGGCCGCACCCCACCAAGCGGCCACAATCATCCCCAGCGCTGCCAGCCGCACAGTAGGAAGGCGCATCAGATTGCCCTTCGTGTGAACTTCACGACCTCATCGACCTTGAGCTTGGAACGAGGGCCATCCGCTTCGCGGAAGACCAACTCCTGGTCTTGGGGGATACTGCCCTCGAGCCGGACGACCTTTGCGTCCGGGTTGCTCTCGGGCTGCAGGAACAGAACGATGTCAGCGGGATCGTTTTCGACCCTTTGGAACCCGAGGATATCCGCGATCGGAATGGGTTCCGTCCTGCTGGTCCCATTGTTGAAGAATTCAAGTTCTCCGGAGGCCTGTCCTCCGCGGTCCACCCGCACGAGCTTGGCCGATTTCACATCACCGTCTTCGTCAACTGTGCGGTCCCGACCTCCGTCCAAAAAGCACTCGATATCCAGCTTGCCACCAACCATTGCGCCCATTAGATCGCGGCTGACGTCGGAGCAGGCAATCAGTCGCTCCCGCGTACCTCGTGGCGTCCAGCGCTCACCCAAGGCCAGCGCCAGGCTTACTGCTCCGGAGACGATCGCTGCCGACTGGGAACTTCCCGACATGTCGCCATATTTGTTGAGAGGCATCGTGCCCAGGATACCTTCCCCGTCTGCTCCCAATGCGAAGCCGGAATTGGAATTGGATCCGGATAAGACCGCCCCGCCGTCGGTATCGAGCGCTACCACTGTGACCACATTGTCCTGGGTCAGCCCCAGGCACGCCGGGGTGAGAAAGCACCCGTCCGTCTCTTTTGTGTTACCGGCTGCGGCGACGAATAGAACGCCCGTTCCGTGGTTCTCGATGAGTTCACTCAACCACTCGTGACGCTCTTGGTCTGAAGTCGCCATCGTTGGTTGTTTCGGGAGATAACCAAGGCTCAGATTCACAACGTGAACCTGTTGCTCGAACATTATCCTGCCGATCACCCTGAGAAGCCAGCTGCCGTATCCCTCATCGGTCAGATTGTCCATGTCGACTTGGACGCCGATAATCTTGGCCATCGGGTTGATCCCCCCCGCGCCGAAACCGTCCCATCGCGAGGCAATGATACCGGCCAGATGCGTTCCGTGACGTTCCCTGATGAACGCCTCCGTCTGCTGCGGAGTCTCGAGACTGAAGCGTCCCGCGTCACCGCATTTCTCCCGGGCCGGCGGCACCGATATTCCAGTTGGGTGGGTGAGGCTTGCTGACATCGATGCGGTCGCCTGGCCTGAGGCACTGCCCTGATAGTGGAAGTCACCACTGACAATCGGGCAAACCTTGGCATCTCGATCCACCGCGCTGGAGCAGTCGTAAACCACGAAGTCCTGGGGAAGGTCACAGTGCTTGGCGTCGAAAAAACTGTCGACGATCATCACGCTTGGCATCGAGCCGCCTTGCAATATTCGGGCACGCAACTCTTCGGTTTTCGCCACCGGGAAGCGCACCGACTTGAGCTCGGCGTCCTGGCTTGGATGGAAGTCGCCGAACAACGAAGCTGGTTCGAATTTCTCCCATTTGTTGACGTCGACGAGCTTGCCTCCGATCCCCAACCTCTCGACTATGTTGTCGGGAAGCCCCTTGCCATCCTGCTGGACGAAGTCCGGCACCAAGACGTTGCTCCAAGTTCTAGGCTTTACATCGGGATCCTTCTGAACCTTGCTGGGGTCGTCCGAGAAAACTGTGTAGG
>NZ_JAQGJL010000386.1 GCF_028290645.1 Devosia sp.
CGCATCGAAGCTCCCCCACCGTGCCTGCATGGTGACGACCACCGCGAGCCCCGCCAGCAGCACTACCGTTACGGCGGCGGTGGCAACCGCCACCGGCCGCACCCTGCGTCCCGCATCGGCCAGTGCCTCCCCCAGCAGCGGGATGGCGAACAGCCAGCCCGGCATCGGCCAATGCGGCAGGCCGCGCCCGAAAAACGTGAGCCCGGTGAAGACGACGATCGGCAATGCCGCGAGGCAGGCGAGCAGCCATCGCCGCGTATTGCCCGGTCCTCCCGCGATGGCCCGAACCAGCACGATCGCCAGCGGCACCCCGATCCACGGCAGCAGATACGCCGCCTGCAGCAGCAGTGATTCCAGCGGACCCAGCGGCCTGAACTCGCTCCCGAACCGACCCCGGCCCGACTGGAATGCGAACGACGCCCAGTCGTGCTGCATGTTCCACGCAATCACCGGCAGAAAGCACAGCGCCGCAATCCCCGCCGCCAGCCAAGGCCCCGGCGTCAGCAGCCATTTGCGTCCGTCGCGGGTGGTAGCAAGGAACAGCCCCACCCCGAGGATCAGCAGCACCCCGTGATATTTCGACAGCAGCGCCAGTCCAGCCGTCAGCCCCGCCAGCGCCCATAACCCCAGCTTCGCCCCTTCCGCCGGCTCGAACACGATCCGCGCCACGATCAGCGCGGTGGCCAGCGACGCCGCGATCAGCGGCCCATCGGGCAGGATCAGCCCCCCGTGCGCCAGCCCGAACACCGGCGCCAGATTGAAGATCACCGCCGCCCAGACGCCCGCCCCGACACTGAACAGCCGCCTCCCCAGCGCATGGATCAGCCAGGTGGAGAGCGCCCCCAGCAGCACGAAGGGCAGCCGCAGCAGCAACAGGTCCTCGCTGCCCCACAGCTTCGCCCACAGCCCGACGAGCCACAGATGCAGCGGCGGATGGTCGAAGTAACTCAGCGACAGCTGCCGCGCGATCCCGAGGCTGTAGGCCTCGTCGACCCCAGCCGGCAGCACCGCGGCGATGGCTAGCCGGCACGCCGTCACCACGACGATGACAGCCATCACCCAGCGATTCGCAGAGTCAGCTTCGAGCGCCGGAACGGACTGGGGCAGGGCGCCATGCTCATTCGCCGCGGCTGGCTCTCGCGCGAAAATCATTCCGAACCGGTCCGATCCGTGGTTTAGCTGGCCGCCTCGATACGGCCTCGCGTCTCTTGCAACAAGCCCGAATGGCACAGACCACCGAAACCAACATTCCCTTCGACGTGCCCGCGCGCGTGCGGCTGACCGGGCTCGAGGTCTTCGCGCTGCTGCTGGTGGCCGCGACCTTTGCCGCCAAGCTCTTCGTCGCACTCAACGTCGGGCTCGATGGCGACGAGGCCTACTATGCCATGTGGTCGGCGTTCCTGGCCCCCGGCTATCTCGACCACCCGCCCGCCGTCGCCGTGATGACCGCGCTCGGGCGGGCGCTGGCCGGCGACACGCTGCTCGGGGTGCGCCTCCTCCCGCTGCTCGCGGGGCTCGTCGTCCTCGCCGCCCTCTATCGCACCGGCCGGCTCCTCGTGCCGGGGCGCACCGCGGCCGCGCTTGCCGTCGCCTGGTACTGCCTCACCCTCCAGGGATCGCTGAGCTTCATCGCCACCCCTGACGCCCCCTCGACCCTGTTCTGGACCCTGTCGCTCTGGGCCGCCGCCGAAGCTGTGACACGCAGTCGGCCGAACTGGTGGCTGGCGGTGGGCCTCTTCGCCGGCGCCGGGCTGGCATCGAAATACACCAACCTATGGTTCGGGCTCGGTCTGGTGCTGTTCCTCTTCGGAACCGGCGACGGGCGGTCACAGCTCCGGCTCTGGCAGCTCTGGGCCGGCGGGCTTTTCGCACTAGCGGTGTTCTCGCCGGTGCTCTGGTGGAACTACCAGCACGAGTGGCAATCCTTCCTGTTCCAGGGCGCCCGCGTCGTCGACTTCGACACCACGCTCGGCCGGCCAGTTGTGGAGTTCATCGTCGGCCAGGCCGCAGCGATGGGGCCGGCGCTGCTCGTCTGCGCGCTGCTGGGTATCGCCGGCTTCTTCCTGGGGCAGGGGCGGCGCGAGGGCGCGCGACTGGCGCTGCCGGTGCTGGCCGCGCTGCCGGTGCTGCTCTATTTCCTCTTCCACGCGCTCCATTCCCGCGTCGAGGTCAACTGGACCCAGCCGCTGGCCCCGTCGCTGGCGCTGATCGGCGCGGCATTCGTGTGCCTGCTGCCCAGGCGAGTGGCCCGCGCATGGACCATCGGCCTCGCCACCAGCCTGCAAGTCGTATTCGGCTTGGCGCTAATCGGCTTTGCCTATGTGCAGGCCGTCTACCACCCGCTGAACCTCGGCATCGCCGACCGCACCCGCCTGCTCCGCGGCTGGGATAGCCTCGCCGCCGAAGTGCGCCAGCTCGCCGACGAAACCGGCGCCCGGGCGATCTGGACCGATGGCAGCTACCGGCTGACCGGCGAGCTGTTCTTCTACGGCCGAGCCGCCGGCGATCTGCGCCCGGTCCGCGATATCGCTCCACACCCGCGCTACGACTACGTACCGCCCGCCGAGCGCTACCCCGCGCTGTCGCCCGCTCTGCTGGTGGAGGAAGTGGCTTCTCCCGAGGCTGCCGCGGCCCTCCCGACGCGCCCCGAATTCGCCACCACACGCCTCATCAAGGTGGTCGAACGGGACGACGGCGCAGGCTCGGAATACTACGCCGTCCTCGCCGTGGTGGGCCCCACCGGCGTCTTCCCGCGCGCCGACTAGACCGAAACCTACCGGCCGACACCCCGCGACTTGGCGATCGCATCGAGCACAATCAGTTCGGCGACCAGTCCGTCGATCTCGGTCAGTGGGATCATGTTGGCCCCATCCGAAGGCGCGTTGTCGGGGTCCTCGTGCGTCTCGATGAACACCCCTGCGACCCCCACCGCCACCGCCGCCCGTGCCAGCACCGGCGCATACTGCCGCTCGCCGCCCGACGATTCCCCCCGCCCACCCGGCTGCTGCACCGAGTGCGTGGCATCGAAGATCACCGGCTTGCCGGTCTCCGCCATGATCGGCAGCCCCCGCATGTCGACCACCAGCGTATTGTAGCCGAAGCTCGTGCCGCGCTCGGTCAGCAGCACCCCGGAAGCCCCAGCGCCGTCCAGCTTCTTCGCCACATTCTTCATGTCCCACGGCGCGAGGAACTGCCCCTTCTTGACGTTCACCACCCGGCCGGTGGCCGCTGCCGCCACCAAGAGGTCCGTCTGCCGGCTGAGAAACGCCGGGATCTGGAGGATATCCACCACCTCGGCCAGCGCCGCGCACTGCTCGCGCTCATGCACGTCGGTGGTGATGGGGAGCCCGGTCTCGGCCTTCACCGCCTCGAAGATCCGCAGCGCCTCGTCCATGCCGATGCCGCGAAAACTGCTTCCGCTGGTGCGGTTGGCCTTGTCGAACGACGACTTGTAGACCAGCGGAATGCCCCGCCGCTCCCCGAGCTCGGCGAGAAATCCCGCCGTCTTCAGCGCATGGTCCCGGCTCTCGACCACGCACGGACCCAGGATGAAGGCCAGCGGCAGATCGGACCCGAACCCGACCCGCCCCCCGTTCGGCCCATCGACGAAAACCTGCTGCATCAAACCCAACCCAACTCGCCGGATGTCTCACCCGGTCGCACATCCCATGCCAGTAGTCGAAAATCGGCCCCACCGCCAACCTCCACCACGCCATAACTCCCGGTCCGGAACTTCATCCCGGCCCCAGGCTTCAGCCCCAGCGCCGCCAGCGCAAACCGCGCCGCCCCATTGCTGGTCACCAGCAAAATCGTCCCCTCCGGCAACTCCTCCGCCGTCCGCTCGACGAACTCCCGCCACGCCGAAACGCGCCACTGCGCCCCGACCTCCCACCCGTCCGGCGCCACCCGCTCCGTCTCCCACAGCGCGATGGCCTCGCTCCCCAGCCGCGCGACAACCTCCGCCTCCGGCTGCCCCTCATCCGGCCCATGGTCGATCTCGGTCAGAAAAGCCACCGTCTCCACAGCCGGGGCCTGTTCCCCGACAATCTCCGCAGCCGTCGCCCGTGTCCGCTGCAACTCCCCCGCCAGCACCCGATCGAACCGCACTCCATTGGCCGCAAAATGCCGCCCCAGCGCTCGCGCCTGTTCGACGCCGGTGCCCGTCAGCGGCAGGTCCGTGCGCGCCCCGATCCGGCGCGGCGCCTCCCCCGCCTCGAACGTGTTCCCGTGCCTGACGATCACCAGCCGGGTCATGGCCGCCAATCGACGAACGGATCGCCGAACTCGGCAATCAGCCGCTCCGCCCGTTCCACATCGGCCGGGCTGTCCACCCCGCTCATGGTGATCCGCGCCGGCGGCACGATCACCGCCCGGATATCCAGCCCAAGCTCGATCAGCCGCAACTGCTCCAGCCCCTCGAGCTGCTCGTACTGCGAAACCGGCGCCGCCTCGAACGCCTCGAGCGCCGCCGTTCGATAGCAGTAGAGCCCGACATGCTGCAGCACCGGCGACAGCGCCGCGCTCCGCCGCAGCTCCGCCTCCTTGCGCATGAACGGCAGCACCGCCTTCGAGAACCACACCGCCCGTCCCGACGCATCCCGTATGCACGTGGTGCCGCTCGCCGGTGTCGTCCGCTTGTGCGCCACCAGCGCATCGAGCCGCGCCCAGTCGAGCTGCACCACCGGCGTCGTGACATCCGCCGACGAAGCCCGTGCCGAACGCACGATCTCGACGATATGCGCCGGCGCCGTGAACGGTGCATCCCCCTGCAGGTTCACCACCAGCCCCGCGACCCGTCCCGTCGCCCGCAACGCCGCCAATGCCCGCCCCGAACCGGAAGTGATCTCGCTCGCCGTCATCACCGCCTCGAGCCCCAGGCCCCGAGCCGCATCGAGAATGCGCGCGTCATCGGTCGCCACCAGCACCTCGGCATCGCCCAGCTCCCGCGCCGCCGCGATGGCAATCGCCGCAACCCGCTCGAGCAGCAGCCGCCCCGCGATCGGCTGCAGCGGCTTGCCGGGCAATCGGGTCGAGCCATAGCGCGCCGGAATGACGATAAGGTCGCCCACCGCTCAGACGAGGCCGACACGCAGGCAATCGTGCAGATGCACGATGCCGACTGGCCGCCGGCCGTCCATGGCGAAGATCGCGCTGATCCGCGGCGTCAGCGCCGTCATCTGCCGCAGCGCCTCGCTGAGCAACGCATCGGCAGCGATGGTGCGCGGCCCCACGGTCATCACTTCGACCGCCGTCTGCCGCAGCAACCCATCCGCCATGTGCCGCCGCAAGTCCCCATCCGTGATGATCCCCAGCAGCTCGCCCGTCCCATCCACGACGCCGGTGCAGCCAAAGCCCTTCGACGTCATCTCGAGGATCGCGTCGGCAACGCTCGTCCCCGCCCCGACCAGCGGCAGCTGCTCGTCGCGATGCATCACCTCGCCCACCGTCAGCAGGGCGCTTCCCAGCGTCCCGCCCGGATGAAAGACATGAAAATCCGCCGCCTGGAAGCCGCGCCGCCGTAGCAGCACCACCGCCAGCGCATCCCCCAGCGCCGCCATCATCGTCGTCGAAGTGGTCGGCGCCGCCGTGATCTCGCAGGCCTCGCGTGCATCGGGCAGGCCGATGACGATGTTCGCCGCGCGCCCCAGCCGCGAGTCCGGGTGCACCGTCACCAGCGCCAGCGGAATATCGAACCGCACGCAATAGTTGGCGAGATCCTCCAGCTCCGGAGTGTCCCCCGACTTCGAGAACATCACCACCACATCCGCGGTGGTGATCATCCCCAGATCGCCGTGGCTCGCGTCGCCGCCATGGACGAACTGTGCCGGTGTGCCGGTCGAGGCCAGCGTCGCCGCAACCTTCCGCGCAATATGCGCGCTCTTGCCGACGCCCGAGAGGATGACCCGCCCCGGCGCTCGCTGGATCAGCTCGACCAGCGCCACGAAGGCCCCGTCGAGCCCCGCGGCGAGAGCCTCGAGTCCCTCGGTCTCGATGCGGATCGCGGCCCGCGCCTCATCGAGGCTCAGCTGCTGCAGACGCGCATCGTTGGCAATCGGATAGCGCACGTTTCGGCCCGGTTCGCGCCTCGCTGAACACATGGGCCGTGGCTTAGCAGCAATCGCCAAGCCCTCGCAAGCAAGCGCTCGCGAGGTTGTGCGGCGGCGGTGGACGGGCTAGTCAGCATGGGTCCTGCAAAACGGAGGAGTGTGCGTGACCGAAGCGGTGCCGTTTCGATGGAAGGCCTATGGCACGCTGGTCGCGGCGGCCTCTTGGCTGCACTATGCCGTGCTGTCGCGCTTCTCGCACAGCGACGAAGGCGGCGCCGACTGGCTGGCAAGGCGCCTGAACCCGGTGCTGCCCCAGCCGGCCCACGGCAAGCGCATCTGGATCCACGCCGTCTCCGCCGGGGAATCGAAGGTCGCCGAGCTGCTGCGCCAGCGGCTGCTCGAGCGTGACCCGGGGCTCTCGGTCGTCCTCTCCTCCACCACCTATGCCGGCTACGCGCGGGTGCGCGCCATCGCCGGCGACAATTCGAGCTTCGTCATGCCGCTCGATACGCTCGAAGCGCAGCGCCGCATCTTCAATAGCGTGCGGCCGGACCTGCTCGTCCTCGTCGAATCCGAGTTCTGGCCGGCCCAGTTCGCCGCCGCCGCAGAGGCCGGCGTGCCGGTGGTCGTGGTCAACGCCACCATGTCGCCACGCAGCTTCGCCCGCCACCGGCGCTTCCCCGCCGTCGCCCGCCGCACCATCGCCAGGGCGCGCCGCATCTATGCCCAGGATGACGCCATCGCCGTACGCTACGCCGAGCTCGGCGTGTCGCGCGATCATGTCGAGGTGCTGGGCAACCTGAAGCTGGTGTCGCTGCGCACCACCGCCCGGACGGTGAAGGACGAACCGCCGCTGGTCGCCTTCGGCAACATCCACCGCGACGAGATCGACCTGCTGGCCCCTGCCATCGCGACCCTTCGGGCGAGGCGCCCTGACGTGCGGCTGGTGCTCGTGCCACGCTATCCCGGCAAGATCCCGGGCGAAGTGCTGAGCGCCCGCTTCGGCCCCGAGCTCAGGATCATCGACAGCGAAGCGGCGATAAGTGACGCCGGCGGGCTGGTCTGGCTGGACGAGATGGGCCGCCTGGCGCGCGTTTACGGGCGCGCCACCATCGGCATCGTCTGCGGCACCTTCTCCACGGTCGGCGGCCACGACCTCGCCGAGCCGCTGCACTTAGGGGCGGCGAGCGTCTACGGCCCCCACATCGAACGCCAAAAGCCGCTCCACGCCGCGCTCTCGGCAATCGGCTGCGCCGTGCAGGTGATTGCGGCGGATCAACTCGCGGACACCGTGCTGGGGCTGCTGGACGATGCCCCCCGCCGCCAGCAGATGGTCGAAGCGTTCCGTGTCGTGTCCGACGACGCCGCAACCCGGCTCGACGGGCTGGCGGCGAGGCTCATCGAGGAACTCGGGGGGTAGCTACAGGCCCCGGTGGCCGTGGACCCCCACCCCTGTCCCCTCCCCCTAAGAATGGGGAGGGAGACGAAAACACCGCCGCCAGTGTGAGGGTCTCCCTCCCCATGTTTAGGGGGAGGGGACAGGGGTGGGGGTCAGCCCGCACAGGACTGCACGTCTGTCGTCGGCCGGCCGAAACCTACTCGTCGTCGTCCGGGTTCAGCAGCCGGTGCAGATGCACCACGAAGTACCGCATCTCCGCATTGTCCACGGTGAGCTGCGCCTTCTGCTTCCACGCCGCCTGTGCTGCGGCATAGTTCGGATACACCCCGACGAGATCGACCGCGTCGAGATCCTTGAACACGATGTCGTCGCCCTTTTCCACTTCGCCCCCGAGGACGAGATGCAAGAGCTGCTGCTTGGGCTCGGCTTTCTTGTCTTTGCTCACGGCGTCAGACGCTCCAGATCGACTTGCTGCGGTTGCGGACAGCCATAGACCTTGACCAGTGCCGCGTGCAGAGGCGCTTTTAGCGAAGGCTCGACCAGCGCCGCAAGCGCGCCATGCCGGATTTCCGGGCGGTTGAAGCGCAAGGCGCCTATGCACACGTCCTCGAAGTCGATGCCGACCTCGGCGAGGATACAGGCCGCGCCCGCGACGTCCCAGTCCGAAGCGCCGCGCCGCGTGACAGCCGCGTCGAGCTTGCCCGTCGCCACCTGGACCAGCCGATAGGCCAGCGAGGGATAGGCCGGCCCGCGCGTATAGTTGAGCCCGGCGACCTGCAATTCCTGGTGCACCGCGCCCGGCGCCGGGATCAGCGGAGCGCTGCGGCCCGGGTTGCGCTGGCGGATGAGCGGCTTGCCGTTCAGTTGCGCGCCTTCGCCGATGGCGGCGTCATACATCTCGTCGCGCGCCGGCGCATAGACGACGCTGGCGACGGAAACGCCGTCCTCGACCACCGCCAGCGATACGGTCCAGCTGTCCTCGCCGCGGATGAAGCCGCGCGTACCGTCGATCGGATCGACCACGAACACCCGCCGGTGGCTGAGCCTGTCGGGGTTGTCGACGCTTTCCTCGCTCAGCCAGCCATAGTCGGGCCGGGCCGCCAGCAGGGCCGACTTGAGGAACTTGTCGAGCGCGATATCCGCCTCGCTGACCGGCGAGGCGTTCTCCTTGGTCCAGGTCTTGAGGTCCTTGCGGAAGTACCCGGCCGCGATGATCCCGGCAGTAACGGCGGCCGAGCGCAACAATTCGCGGTCGTCGGCAGCAGTAGTCTGGGCAGCAATCTTCATCAGGTTTCCGTACAGGGGCGCTGGCGGTGCTTCTAGGCGCATCAGCCGGCAGGAACAAGGCCTGCCACTGTGCTTTCGCTGCCTCGCGGGGGACAGGGAGCCCCGCCGTTCACCTGCCTCCCGGCCCGTTGGTTAAGCGCATGGAACTGCACGCGCTTAAGACTGCGTTACACCCGGTGACACCCCGCTAACCCTTCGCAAAACAACCTAAACTTAACCCAGTTTCTTAAGCGGGGAGCCAAGGGAGGCGGTTAGATTGGGCTCATCAAAGAGAGCGGCAAACAAGCTCTCGAAAGTTGACAGGAAGGCACATCATGCAGGGTCGTGTTGGGATCGACGGTTCGTCGGTTGTCATGCTGTTCGGCGAGGGCAGGGCCCCCCGTACGCGTTCGCTGACTGCCCGGTACTTCGGCCCGGCCAACGACAACGGCCCCAAGGAACCGGTGAAAACCGTGACGGTACGCAAGACGCTCGAAAAGAGCGGCGTCGCCATCAAGATCAAGGTGCCGGTCGATGAGTTCATCGGCGTCGCCGTCTCGACCTCGATCACCGAAGACGGTGTGCTGTCGAGCGCCATCGAGCTGGTGCATGGCGACCCGGACCTCAACTACCGCGTGTTCGAGGAAATCGGCAATTCCAACGTAGTCGCCGAGTGGCAGAACTGGGGCAAGAAGCTCCGTCTGCCGCTGTTCATCAAGGCCGGCGACGGCAACCTCCTCCCCTATTCGCAGCAGGTCGACGGCGTGGCGCTGGGCCTGAAGCACGACCGCCGCCGGCTCGCCGCCGACGCCGAGCGCCGCCCGCGCTTCCTCAACCGCAGGAAGCCCGGCGAAACCGGCGCATCCTGATGCAACTATTTCGTGCCTGACCCGTTCATACTGCAACAAGCCGATAGCGATCCCATGCACGCTTGAGCTGTCGGAAAAGAAGAAGTCTCGAAGCGACCTCCAATTCTACTCGAGCCGGGGCCGATCCTGAAAATGGATCGGCCCCGTTCCTATTTCCCGAAGGGACACGCCCGATGTCAGTGTGAGGGTCTCCCTCCCCCTTGCGGGGAGGGGACAGGGGTGGGGGTTCAACTCACACCGGCGCCGCTTGGGTCAACTCGCACCGGCGCTACACAACCCAGTCCGCCAGCATCGCCAGCGTGAACGCCAACCCGACCCAATGGTTGGCCTTGAAGCGCACCAGCGCGTTGGCCGGTTCCTTCGGCTGCAGTGTGCGGATCTGCCACCCGAAAACGCCGATGACCACCAGCATGCCGGCAAGGAACGGCCAGCCCGCCCCCACCATCAGCGCCGCAGCCACCCAGAGCGCCACCGTCCCCGCATAGAACAGCGCGACGAACAGCCGGGCCCGCCTGCCGAACAGCCTTGCCGTCGAACGCACCCCGATCAGCGCATCGTCCTCCACATCCTGCAGCGCATAGATGGTGTCGTAGCCGATGGTCCAGAGGATGGTCCCGAGGTAGAGCAGCACCGGCGGCAGCGACAGCGCCGAGGTCTGCGACGTCCAGCCGATCAGCGCCCCCCACGAGAAGGCGAGTCCAAGGAATAGTTGCGGCCACCAGGTAACCCGCTTCATGAACGGGTAGATCGCGATGAGCACCAGCGACGCGACCCCCAGCAGCACCGTCAGCGCGTTGAACTGCAGCAGCACCACCAGCCCGACCAGCGCCTGCAGCACGAGGAATAGCGCCGCCTGGCGCTTGCTCACCTGTCCGGACGGGATCGGCCGCGAGCGGGTCCGGGCCACCTTCATGTCGATATCGGTATCGACGATGTCGTTGAACGTGCAGCCGGCGCCGCGCATCGCCACGGCGCCGACGAAGCAGAGGATCAACGCCCGCCAGTCGAAGCCGTTGGCCGGCACCTTGAGCGTCGCCAGCGCGAGCGAGAAGGCACACGGCCAGAACAGCAGCCAGAAGCCGATCGGCCGGTCCCACCGCGCCAGCCGCGCGTATGGTTTCAGCCACTCGGGCGCGTAGCGGTCGACCCAGTTGTCCCGGCTCGCATCCGCCACCGCGCCCGCTGTTTTGTCGGTTGTTTGCATTGGGCTTTCTTGTATGCGGTAATGGCCGCTGGCCACCCTCTATGTCACGCGTACCACGATGCCCAGATCGCACAAGACCCTGCCTCGCCTGTTCGTCGAGGCCCCGCTTGCAGCGGGCGCAGCGCTCGCCCTCGATCGCGAGCCCACCAACTACCTGCTGACCGTGCTGCGCATGAAGAAGGCCGATGCCCTGGTCGTCTTCAACGGCATCGACGGCGCCTGGATGGCGCGGATCGCCGACGATCACCGGAAGGGGGCGACGCTCGAGATCGTCGTCCAGACCCAGCACCAGACCCCGAAATCCGACCTCTGGTTCGGCTTCGCCCCGCTGAAGACCGGCCGGCTCGATTACCTCGTGCAGAAGGCCACCGAAATGGGCGCCGGCGTGATCCAGCCGGTGATCACCCGCTTCACCCAGGTCTCGAAGCTCAAGTCCGACAAACTGGTCGCCAATGTCATCGAGGCTGCCGAGCAATGCGAGGTGCTGACGGTCCCCAAAGTGGCCGAGGAGGTCGCCCTCGCCGAGCTCGTCGATACCTGGCAGCAGAAGCAGGGCCTCCGGCGCATGATCTTCTGTGACGAAAGCGCGCCGAACGACGCACCGAACACTGCACTTCTAAATCTCGACGGGCTCCCCATCGGCATCCTGATCGGCCCCGAAGGCGGCTTTTCCGACGAGGAGCGGCAGCTCCTCCTCTCCCAACCCTTTGTAATCCCTATCAGTCTGGGCCCCCGCATCCTCCGCGCCGACACCGCCGCCGTCGCCGCCCTGGCAGTAGTCCAGTCGACCATCGGCGATTGGCGATAAAGCCCATTGCATTCGGAGCGCGGCTGGCTATTGTCCGCCGCGCCCGGCCAGGAGCCCGGCAGATGTGCCTGTTGGAGTGCCTATGTCCGGCAAAGAAAACGCACCGCTGATTGAATCGCGGGCCGACCTGATCGAGGTCATGGCCGCTGGCGGCAAACCCAAATCCGAGTGGCGCGTCGGCACCGAACACGAAAAGCATGTCTACCGAAAAAACCCGCTGCGCCCGG